>CAZGPF010000322.1:0-1533 GCA_964527275.1 uncultured Desulfosarcinaceae bacterium | reverse complement strand
TCGTTATAGTTCGTGCTTTTTTGTGCTTTTTGCCATTACGCTGAGTAGTTACCCAGTTGATTGATATTAGGCTCTGTTATCGAGATATACTTCCCGACCCCATACCCGCCTGGGCACAACTTGGGATGGCGGCAGTGTCCGGTCCCGATATTTTGCGCTCATGGGGCGCGCTTGGGCGGGATGATCAGGGCGGGATATTCAGACTGTTCAGCAATGGTTCTGGGAGTGCTGCCCAGCCACCGCTCCTTAAAGGCTGATTTTCCAGAGGACCCCAGCACTATCATGCTGGCCTGGCGTTCCTTGGCGGCTTTTTCGATCTCATGGTCCGTGACGCCCACATAGAGATAGGCCCGGGTTTCGATCCCCTCGTCCTGCATGCGGTCGACCACGGCATGCAGCTTGGCACGTAATACCTTGCGTGTCTTTTGGATCTCCATGACCGAACCTTCCAGTTTGTGTTCATCCACCACGTGGACAATTGTCAGCTTCTTGATGATACCCTTGAGCCCCAGCAGGAAAGCTTCGGCCTCGTCGCAGGCAGGCGACCAGTCGATGGCCAGCAAGGGACGATCAAACGGATGGTCCAACAGATCAATCTTGTCGCTGGGCGGCTTGTAGACCAGCACGGGTGCGCTGGCCTGGCGGATGATTTCCGTTACATGCGGTCCGGAAAAGAGTTGATCCAGAAAAAGTTTACGCGAACGGCCGATAACTATGAGGTCGGCCATCTCCTTGCGGGCGGCATCGATCACCTGGCTGACCAGATTGCCAACCAGGATATAGATTCCGACCTCCATGCCTTGTTCGAACAGATCCTCGGCCCAGTCGATAAAGCGTATATTGACGGCCTCGCGCAGGCGTACCGCTTCTGATTTCTTGTACCCCACGCCGCGCTTCATGGCCACCTTTTCCCTTTCGATGACGCTGGTCAGGACCACATGGTTGAAGCCCACCTCGCGCAGACAAAAGAGGCTTTGCAGGGCGTTGAAACTCAGATCGTTGAATTTTGTGACGAACAACAGTTTTCGGATATCCATGGTACTATGCTCTCCATATTCGACCTACAACTACGGCAGCGCCGCCTGAATGGCCGCCGCCAGCTCTTCGGGTTCCACCGGCTTTTCAAGGTAGATCTTGGGTTCCGGCACTTGCGCACCGCCGAATTCGGTGAGCGCCTTTTGGGAACGCAGAAATGATTTGCGAGAAATCCCGGAGAGCAGGATGATCGGGATATCGGCCAATTTTGAGTTGATTTTCAATTGACGATAGAGCCGCACACCGCTCTCCCGCGGCATCAAAACATCCAGAATGATCAGGTCGGGGCGCTCTTTTTTTATCATCTGCATACCCTCTTCGCCGTTGGTCGCTTCCAAAGGGGTATAGCCGTTCTCCTCCAGCACGGTAACATTGAACAACCTTACATCTGGATCATCATCTACCACTAATACCTTTTTGCCCATATCCTACCCTCCCTATGCGCATGGTTACCTGACTTAATTTGTAAGCGTTTACAGTGCTGAAGCTTATCAACTT
>CAZGPF010000321.1:0-1585 GCA_964527275.1 uncultured Desulfosarcinaceae bacterium | reverse complement strand
TCCTGATGCTGGTATCGGCCTTCGCGGGACGAGAGCGGATTCTTGATCTCTATGCGCAAGCGGTTCGGGAGCAATACCGTTTCTATAGCTATGGCGATGCGATGGTGATTTTTTGATGGGTTTTAATTTCAGGTTAAGGATGCAATATCAGGCTCCCATGCTCCAGCATGAGTCCAGGACGCATATTGCCCCATTCCCTTGCGGGAGGGGAGAAGAACAAAATATGTAAATAACCCTCACACTATGATCTTCGGAAGGCAGAGGCACCTTTTAAAGGTAGGCTCCTTTTCGCAAAGTGCCTAAAACCATGAGCGTTTTTCAATTAACACACACATGCTCCAAAACCGCGGCCAGAGCGGGCGTACTGACCACTGGTCATGGTGAGATCGAAACACCCATCTTCATGCCCGTGGGCACCCAGGGCACGGTCAAGGCGCTTACGCCAGAAGAGCTTGAGGAGCTTGGCGCCCAGATCATTTTGGCGAATACCTATCATCTCTACCTGCGTCCGGGCAGCGAGGTGGTGCGGCGCTTCGGCGGACTGCACGACTTCATGCACTGGCAAGGGCCGATTCTGACCGACAGCGGCGGTTTCCAGGTCTTCTCCCTGGCCCGGCTCTCCGAGATCTCCGAAGAGGGGTATCGGTTTCAGTCCCACCTGGACGGAGGCGCCAGCCACCTGTTGACGCCGGAAAAATCGGTCGCCATCCAGATGCTCTTAAACAGCGACATCAGCATGTGCCTCGACCAGTGCATCGGACACCGGGCTGAGCGGGCAGCCGTGGAAGCCGCTTCGGACCTGACAACCCGCTGGGCCAAACGCTGTAACGGTGCCTGGACGGCCAGTGGACGGCCCAACAGCCTCTTTGGCATCGTCCAGGGGGGCATGCATGTGGATCTACGCACGCGGTCGGCCGAGCAGATCGTGGCCCTCGAATTTTCCGGCTATGCCATCGGCGGTCTCAGCGTGGGCGAGCCCAAGGAGCTGATGTATGCCATGGCAGCCCACACGGCCCCATTGCTGCCCGAAGATGCCCCGCGCTATGTCATGGGAGTGGGCACCCCCGTTGACCTGGTTGAGATGGTGGCTATGGGCGTCGATATGTTCGATTGCGTCATGCCCACCCGCAACGCCCGCAACGGCCAGCTCTTCACCAGCGGCGGCACAATCAACATCGCCAATGCCTCTCACCGCGATGCGCTGGAACCCATCGCAAACGATTGTGGCTGCTACACCTGCCGCCACTACAGCCGCGCCTACCTGCGCCATCTTTATCAGGCCAGGGAGATTCTGGCCCACCGGCTGAACACCATCCACAACCTGCACTACTATTTGAGTCTTGCCAGGGCCATGCGACAAGCCATAGTAGAGGACAATTTTGTGAGTTTTCGCCGGGACTTTCATGCACGCCGACAAACTGCGCCGTTTTGAAAGGCGCTTATGGGATTCCTTTGGGGCTTGGCGATGCAATTTGCATATTTCGCAAGAGGCAGCCACCCCTTGAGGTTGATGCTGAGATTTGCCAATCTGAAGATCCGCTATAAGCTCTTGTTGTGATCTGCGTGCCCTTTTGCACCCTGGCCA
>CAZGPF010000320.1:0-1591 GCA_964527275.1 uncultured Desulfosarcinaceae bacterium | reverse complement strand
ACTCCGGGTTAGTAAGCAGTAGATGTTGACTCCGGCTTCACTCTGGACCTCTTGGTGCTGAAACCCGCAGGTTTTTGTAACCTTGGGGTCAACTTGCGGACGGATGGATATTATGAGCAGAGAGCAACAGATTCTGGATGGTGTGGAGATCGATGGTATTATCAAGAAGATGGCGTGCGAAGTATTAGAAAATCATAAGCATACCGACACGCTGGCATTAATCGGAATCCATACGCGGGGCGTATTTCTGGCCCATCGCCTGCAGCGGCAGATCAAAGCCTTGGATGGGGTTGCCCTGCCCGTGGGTGAAATCGACATCACCCTCTATCGCGATGACTGGACCCAGTTGAGCGCCCAGCCCATAGTCAAAACCACGGATATTGCTTTCTCCATAGACAACAGGAAGTTAGTGCTGGTGGACGATGTGCTCTTTACCGGCCGTACTGTTCGCGCGGCCATGGATGCAATCATCGATTTCGGACGCCCGGCATGCATCGAGCTGGCCGTGCTCGTGGATCGGGGCCATCGGGAGTTGCCGATCCAGAGCAACTATACCGGTCACTGCCTGCGCACCCAGCCAGCCGAAATGGTCAATGTGCTGCTCAAGGAGAGCGACGGCCACAACCAGGTCACCTTGTCGACTCAGGAATAGATCAAAAAGGGATAGCTATGGGACATAAAGAGCATCGCGCCGACGCCCTCCGAACTTTGAAAATCGCCGTTTTGAGCGTATCCACCACCCGCACCTTGAAGACCGACCAGAGCGGTCATTGGATTGCCAAACTGGCCAGACGCGAGGGACACAAAGTGGTGGATCATCAGGTGGTAGGCGACGATTCGGCCGCCATCAGGAAGGCCGTGGTACTTATGCTGGCCGCGACAGAGCCCCACGGTATAATCATCACCGGCGGCACCGGCATCAGCCCCGCAGATGTCACCATCGAGGCCCTCAAGCCTCTGTTCGTCAAGGAGCTGCCGGCCTTCGCCACCCTGTTTGCCTTACTCAGCTTCCACCAGATCGACTCGGCGGCCATTGCCTCCCGAGC
The DNA here is from genome assembly GCA_964527275.1 of uncultured Desulfosarcinaceae bacterium. Lineage (GTDB taxonomy): Bacteria > Desulfobacterota > Desulfobacteria > Desulfobacterales > Desulfosarcinaceae > JARRKU01. Next base: position 545 of record CAZGPF010000320.1, on the reverse strand, counting down.
CACGGCTGGCGTGGTCGGCGGCGCGCTGGTATTCTGCCTCCCCGGCAGCCTGAAGGCATGCAAACTGGCGTGTCGGGAACTGATCTTTCCAGAACTGGGCCACCTCGTACGTCACGGTACCGAGAAGTAGAGATTGTACAGCTAGGGGGGACTTCTTTTATGGCCCCTTCCCTTAACGAGAGGGGATGAAGGAGAGGGGGGCACTCTCGTCCCGGACACGCCTGCCAAATTTTTTCATTCCGTCACTATCCAAATCTAAATCGCATAAAACAGCATAAGTCGATCCCGACTAAGATATATGGCGGGTACTTTCCATTTTTGCAGAGCGCCTTAAATCGGCGGGGCGATGGTAACCAGCACCCTTAAATCATCGACTGCGCAAATGCCATGCGGCTCGCTAATATCGGACACCAGCACATCTCCGGGACAGGCATCCAGCTTTTTGCCGTTCGCGCCGAGGAAGAGCCCCCGACCCTCAAGCACGGCAATGGGTAACTACTCAGCGTAATGGCAAAAAGCACAAAAAAGCACGAACTGCGACAATT
>CAZGPF010000319.1:0-1596 GCA_964527275.1 uncultured Desulfosarcinaceae bacterium | reverse complement strand
AGATGTACTTTGGTACCTCAAATGCCCGGCAAGGCAGCAGATTCGGTGCCCTGTGAATGCTTACCATTGGCGGCCTGGCCCCGGTGAGAGGCGGATCTCTTTTGTATCGCATATCTCAAAGACCTGCGGAAACGCCTCCTGGAGGCGGACTCGCGAGACCTGGATTGCCGCTCTTCGCCATCCGCGCTTTTCCCGGATGAGCGGCAGCGTCTTCTCCCGATTGTGGTGCCGCGCCGACCGGTTTGTCTTTGCTCAAAATATCGGAGGAGTAGAAAATGGATGAGCGCGGTTACTTCCAGCAATTCGGCGGCGCTTTTCTGCCTGAAATCCTGACAGCCACTTTTGACGAACTGGTAGCGGTGTACACCGCTGCTCGCCACGACCCGCAATTCTGGAACCAATACAAGCAGGTGATGGCCACCTACTCCTGCCGTCCTACACCGTTGACCTGGGCCCCAAACCTGACACGGCACTTCGGCGGTGCCAAGATCTATATCAAACGTGAAGACCTCAACCATACCGGGGCTCACAAAGCCAACAACGTCATGGGCCAGGGCCTGCTGGTCCAACGCATGGGCAAAACCCGCGTCATCGCCGAGACCGGAGCGGGCCAGCACGGCGTGGCCACGGCCACCATGGCGGCGCGTTTCGGTTTCGACTGCACCATCTACATGGGTGAAGTGGATGTGGAACGTCAGCGGCCCAACGTCTTCTGGATGGAGCGCCTGGGCGCTACCGTGGTTCCGGTAACAGATGGCACGCGCATCTTGAAGGACGCCATCAACGAAGCCTTCCGCGACTGGGTCTCCAACATGGACGACACTCACTATGTCCTGGGCACCGCCTGTGGTCCCCACCCTTTTCCCGAAATGGTCACCTGGTTTCAATCGATCATCGGCCAGGAGGCGCGGCAACAGGTCATAGAGGCCGAAGGCCGCCTGCCCGGACGGGTGTTTGCCTGCGTGGGCGGCGGTTCCAACGCCATGGGACTCTTTTCCGGTTTTTTAGACGACGCCGTAGAGTTAGTGGGCGTGGAAGCTGGGGGCAAGGGCCTCGACACGGGCCGACACGCCTCGCGGCTGTGCGCCCGGGACGCCAGCATCGGCGTGGCCCAAGGCTACAAGACCTATTTTCTGCAAAACAGCGACGGCCAGATGCGAGAGACCCACTCTATCGCCGCTGGCCTGGACTACGTTGGCGTTTCGCCCATTCTCTCGCAGTTCAAAGAGAGCGGCAAGGCGCGCTTCGAAGCGGCCACGGACCAAGAGGTCGTGGATGCCGTCTCCATGACCATGCGCAAGGAGGGCCTCATCCCGGCCCTGGAGTCGGCCCACGCCTTTGCCCAGGCCTTTAAGGAGGCCCCGCGCATGACGCCGGACGAGGTGATAATCATCAGCCAGTCGGGCCGCGGAGACAAGGACATATTCACCGTGGCCGACGCCTTCGGCGACCCGGCCTGGCGCGAGTTTATCATAAGCAAGGCGGAACAATACAAATAATTCCAGGCTCCGATTACAGGTGCCGCAAACAGATCTTTCAACTAAAGTAACTACTCAGCGTAATGGCAAAAAGCACAAAAAAAGCACGAACTGTAAC
>CAZGPF010000318.1:0-1628 GCA_964527275.1 uncultured Desulfosarcinaceae bacterium | reverse complement strand
GGGCTAACAACCAACTTTCGCGAGCAAGCTAGCGAGGAGCAGATCAGATGACCGAATTCAGACACCAGCCCATGTTTCTGTATGCTGAGGATGATACGCCTTATCGCAAATTGACCGCTAAATTTGTCTCTGTCGCCGAGCTGGACGGTCGGCAGGTGCTCAAGATAGATCCAGAGGGGCTGACGCTTCTCGCCGAGACGGCCTTCAAGGATGTATCCCATCTCTACCGGCCTGGACACCTAAAGTCGCTGGCGGCCATACTGGATGATCCCCAGAGCTCTGAAAACGACTGTTTCGTGGCCGCGGAGATGTTGAAAAACGCCGTCATTGCGGCGGAAATGGAGTTTCCCATGTGCCAGGATACGGGTACGGCGATCATCATGGGCAAGAAAGGCGAGCAGGTCTGGACCGGCGCCGATGACGAAAAGGCGCTGTCCAGGGGAGTATTCAACGCCTATACCCAGGCCAACCTGCGCTATTCTCAAAACGTGCCGCTGACCATGTATGCGGAGAAAAATAGCGCCTGCAACCTGCCGGCCCAAATCGATCTGTATGCCACCCAGGGCGACGCATATAAATTTTTGATGATAGCCAAAGGCGGCGGCTCCGCCAATAAGACCTATCTCTACCAGGAGACCAAGGCCGTGCTCAACCCAGAGACCATGGTCGATTTCCTGATCACCAGGATGAAGTCCCTGGGAACCGCAGCCTGCCCGCCCTATCATTTGGCAATTTGTGTCGGGGGAACTTCGGCGGAGATGAACCTCAAGACCGTCAAGCTGGCATCGGCCAAATACCTGGACCATCTGCCAAAGAGCGGGGAGCACGGCAGTTACGGCTTCAGGGACCGTGAACTGGAAAACGAGTTGCTGGAACGCGCCCAGTCCCTGAGGATCGGCGCCCAGTTCGGCGGCAAACATTTTTGTCACGATATCCGCGTGATTCGCCTGCCGCGGCACGGCGCTTCGTGTCCCGTGGGCATCGGCGTCAGTTGCAGCGCGGATCGCAACATCAAAGCCAAAATTACCAGGCAGGGTATTTTTCTGGAGCAGTTGGAAACCAATCCCGCCCGCTACATGCCCGCAACGACCGCTACCGCCGATGAGGCCGTGCATATCGATCTCAACCAACCCCTGGACGCAGTCCGCGCCATCCTGACAAGGTACCCGGTAGCCACACGCCTGCTGCTAAGCGGCGATATCGTAGTCGGCCGCGACATCGCACATGCCAAACTTTTAGAACGCCTCGACAGCGGAGAGGGACTGCCCCAATATATAAAGGAGCATATCATCTACTATGCCGGCCCGGCCAAGACGCCGCCCGGGTATGCGTCGGGATCATTCGGACCTACCACGGCAGGCAGGATGGACCCATATGTGCCCCTGTTTCAGGCCCAGGGGGCGTCGCTGGTTATGCTGGCCAAGGGCAACCGTTCGGCCCTGGTGACCGCAGCGTGTCAAAAATACGGCGGGTTCTACCTCGGATCAATCGGTGGTCCGGCCGCCCGGTTAGCCAAAGATAGCATCACCCACAAGGAGCTTCTGGAGTACCCGGAACTGGGCATGGAGGCGATATACAAAATCACCGTCAAGAATTTTCCGGCGATCATCCTGGTGGATGACAAGGGC
>CAZGPF010000317.1:0-1674 GCA_964527275.1 uncultured Desulfosarcinaceae bacterium | reverse complement strand
TACTTTGGTACCCCAAAGGCCCGGCAAGGCAGCAGATTCGGTGCGCTGTGAACGCTTACCAATTACGAATTTAAGGGGAGAGAAATTATGGTTGTCGATGTCGTCATCCCCCATGTGGGTGAATCGGTTCAGGAAGCTATTCTGACGCAGTGGTTAAAGCAGGAGGGCGAGCCGGTCGCCAAGGATGAACCGCTGCTGGTCATCGAGACCGATAAAGTGTCATTGGAAGTCGTGGCCGAAGTGGCGGGCCGCGTCGCGATTGTCGTGCCGGTCGGCGAGACCGTCGACATCGGCGCCGTGGTAGGCCGCATCGAACCAGGGGCCAAGGCCGCCGAAAAAGCGGCCACGGTGAAGAAGCCCGATGCGTCTTTGCCACCGCCACCGGCGGCAGAGGCTGCGCCACCCTCTTCGGAGACCAGGCCGCAAGCAGAGCCCGCGACCCACGATATCCCCCTGTCACCCTCTGTGCGACGCCTGATTAGCGAAAAGAGTCTGGATCTCTCCCAAATAGAGGGCAGCGGCCCTGGCGGACGCATCACCAAAGGGGATGTGCTGCACTGCCTGGAACAGACCCCGGACGGCATGCCTGCGGACTGTACCAGGCCCGCTAAGATCGAGACCGAGCAAAGGCCCGCCGAAGTACGCAAACCCATGACTCCCATCCGCAAACGCATCGCCGCCCGCCTGGTGGCGGCCAAGCAGAATAGCGCCATGCTGACCACCTTCAACGACATCGACATGCATAAGGTGATGGCCGAGCGTTCCACGTACAAGGAAAGATTCAAAGAGAAGCACGACGTCTCACTGGGCTTCATGTCCTACTTCATCAAAGCCTGCGTGGCCGCCTTGAAGGAGTTCCCCGAGATCAACGCCTTCGTGGATGGCGATGAGATCGTCTACCACGACTACCAGCACATCGGCGTAGCCATCGGCTCGGGCCGCGGCCTGGTAGTGCCGGTCATCAGGAATGCCCAGTCCATGGGCTTTGCCGACATCGAAAAGGCCATCATGGGCTACGTGCATAAAATCAATGACAACCGCCTGGAGATCGCCGATCTGGAGGGCGGCACCTTCACCATCTCCAACGGCGGGGTTTACGGCTCGCTACTCTCCACCCCCATCCTCAACATGCCCCAAAGCGGCATCCTCGGCATGCACCGCATCGAAAAGCGGCCCGTGGTCGTGGACGACCAGATCGTAGTGCGGCCCATGATGTACGTGGCCCTCTCCTATGACCATCGCCTAGTGGACGGCCGCGAAGCGGTCACCTTTCTCAAGCGCATCAAAGAGCTGATCGAAAATCCCGGACGGCTTCTGCTGGAGGTGTGAAATCGACTTTCAGCTTTCGCGCTGGGTGGAACAGTATAGGTCAAAATCTTTCCGAACAGGTTTTCCTCCCGGAGCTAAGTTTTATGCGGCCTTTTGTAGTCACTTTGCCCACTTCTTATTTCATAGCTCGAAGGTTTCGATTGGACGGTAGCCCTGGATGCGATATTCACGGTGCGGGCGTTTATGGTTGTAGTGATGCAGCCACTTGTACAAATCGACTTGAATATCTTCTACAGACGTATCTATTTCTTTTCTAAAACGGGTTCTAAAAAACTCATTGAGCAACGTGCGGTAAGGCGTTCAACGAAATTGATAAGATTGCTGCGGAGGTTGAAGGAGCTACTG
>CAZGPF010000316.1:0-1678 GCA_964527275.1 uncultured Desulfosarcinaceae bacterium | reverse complement strand
ATTGTTGCAGTTCGTGCTTTTTTGTGCTTTTTGCCATTACGCTGAGTAGTTACAATTTTTATAGCGTTGGCTGATATGCATATCCACCGGGGTCCAGGTTCCATTTTGCAGCTCGTCCTAACCTTATTCATTGCGCTGCGGCTTCGCGGGCCTTGATATATTGTACGGCTTTTTGGAGTCGGTCTGTGACTCGTTCTTTACCCAGGGCCGCGATCACTTCGAAGATGCCGGGGCTGACGTTGGTGCCGGTCAGGGCTACGCGTACCGGCTGGGCGATTTTGCCCAGTTTGATTTCAAATTTCTCCAGCAGGGCCGTGAACACGGTCTCCAGGCTCTTGGCGTCGTAGTCTTCCAGCTCGGCCAGTCTTGCGCTGAGCTCTTCGAGCGGTTCCGACACATTGTCCTTGAGGAATTTTTTGGCGGGCCTCTCCTCTAAGATCACTTCGTCCACATAGTAGAATTGGGACTGGTCGGCCATCTCCTGCAAGGTTTTGCTGCGCGGCTGTAGCCCTGGGATGATGCCGCGCAGGTAGTCGTCATCGGCCGCCGGCCAGCCTTTGGCCTTGAGGAAGGGTAGCAGTTGGGGGGCCAGGGTCTTGGGCTCGGCCGCCTGAATATGATCGGCATTGAGCGCGCGGAGTTTGACGAGGTCGAATACTCCGGCGGATTGGCCCACCCTTTCCAGGCTGAAGTGCTCGATGAGCTGGTCGCGGGTGAAGAACTCCTGATCGCCCAGGGACCAGCCCAGGCGGGCCAGGAAATTGATGAAGGCGTCGGGGAGCATACCCATCTCCCGGTAGGCGGTTACCGCGATGGCGCCGTGGCGTTTGCTCAGCCGTGCGCGGTCGTCTCCCAACACCATGGGCAAATGGGCGAATTGGGGCGGCGTAGTCTCCAGGGCCTTGTAGAGCAGAATTTGTCTGGGTGTATTCATCACATGGTCGTCGCCACGGATGATGGTGGTGATACGCATCTCTATATCGTCCGCCACCACAACGAAATTGTAGGTCGGTGAACCGTCGCTGCGGCAGAGCACGAAGTCATCCAGTTCGCTGTTCTGAAATACAATGGAGCCCTTGACCATGTCTTCGATGACGGTGGTGCCCGCATAGGGGGTGCGGAATCGGATCACGGTATCGGATCGGGGGGCGAGCTGCTTGTCGCGGCAGGTGCCGTCATAGCGCGGTTTCTCTCCGGCGGCACGGGCCTTGGCGCGCATGGCCTCGATCTCATCCGGCGTGCAGGTGCAGTGGTAGGCGCACCCGCTGGCGAGCAGTTTTTGCAGGTAGGTCTGGTATATTTCCGAGCGCCGGCTCTGGTAGAAGGGCCCTTCGTCCCACTCGATTCCCAGCCACTGGAGGCCTTCGAAAATCGCTTGTACCGAAGCTTGCGTGGAGCGCGCCTGGTCGGTGTCTTCGATCCTCAAGAGAAACTGGCCTTGATTGTGCCGGGTATGCAGCCAGTTAAAAAGCGCGGTGCGCGCGCCGCCGACATGCAGATAGCCCGTGGGACTGGGGGCAAAGCGGGTGCGGGTCGTATCCATTTTCTCCCTTTCTTATGGTGAACCTGTTCAGGGGGTTGAAGTGCATTAGAGGTGATAAGCTACAGTACTGTAAGCGTTTACAGGGTGCCGGATATGCAAGGCGTCCGGGTCTGCAGATATACTTTAGTACCTCAA
>CAZGPF010000315.1:0-1678 GCA_964527275.1 uncultured Desulfosarcinaceae bacterium | reverse complement strand
ATGGAAAGGCCTGAAGGGCCGAAGATGAAGTGCTCTGAGTAGTTACCAAAAAAGTCTATATGCCATAGCACTATCGGTGATAGGGGATCAAGTGCGCACTCATGATGCAGTGTTCCGCCGGTTGAGATTTGGTTTAGATTTGGATAGTGATGGTATGCGGGAAGGGGAGGGGGCTTTTTTGTTCAGGCCGCGCTTATGGTACGCATCTCTTTGAAAGCTAGTTGTGGGGTCGTGATTCTGGCGGGCGGGTTGAATATTCGCATGGATGGCCGCAACAAGGCACTTCTCGAGCTTGGCGGGCAAACCATTGTGGCCCGTCTTGTAGAGCGCCTGCGGGAGATTTTCAGCCAGATTGTCCTGGTGACTCGTGAGCCCGCTCCATATGCCCAGCTGCCGGTCAAGGTGGTGAGCGATATCTACGCGGCGCGCTCTTCCTTAACGGGCATCCACGCCGGAATTTGCAATCTAGACGCTGAGTACGCGTTTGTCGTGCCCTGTGACACTCCTTTTTTGCAGCCCGCTTTGGTGGATTTGCTTTTGGATGCGCTCGCTCCAGGGGTGGACGTGGTGATACCTTTTTTTGAGGGACACTTTCAGCCGTTGTGCGCCATCTATTCAAAGAGGTCGCTTGCCGCCATCGAGTCGCAACTTGAGCGGGACGCTTTCAAGATTATCGACATTTTTGATCAACTGGAGGTCAGAACCGTCCCGCTGGAAAAATTAAAGATCGCCGACCCCCATATGCTATCGTTCTTCAATGTCAACACACCCGCTGATTTTCAAGTCTGCAAGCAGCTCTTTTACCAGCACGGCTAGGCCCGACATGCCGGCGATTTGATTCAATTTTTTATGTGACGATCAGACTTCGCCATCAGGACGCATTGCACCAGCTTCCGTCCGATTCTTATTCCAATCGGGTTTGCCAGAACTTAGCCGCTTTGTCGGGCTGTAACTACTCAGAGCACTTCATCTTCGGCCCTTCAGGCCTTTCCATATAGCGATGCTATTATGAAAAGACCTGAATGACCGAACCTAAAGCACTCTGAGCAGTTACAGTTCGAGATAGAATTGTTGCAGTTCGTGCTTTTTTGTGCTTTTTGCCATTACGCTGAGTAGTTACGTTGAGCTTTGAATTTGCGTGCGCCAGCATCAGGCAAGGCTGCCAGATTGGCCGGGGTGGTTTGGCGACGAGGGTTGCAAGCCAGTATTATCAAGCGCTTCTGGGCACCTGCCTCTCTGCAGGACCTTGGGGGGGCTATTTTAGAAACCGCTGTTCGATGAGGTCCGCCAGCCTCTTGAGATCATCAAGAGCGATGTTGGGAACCCCTAAGTCTATGGGTATGTCGGAGATCAGGGCCACGAGATTTTCGTTTTCGCCCTTGAGGTTCAAGGGGCTCTTGTGGGCGGCGCTGCGGAATATTTCTACCTGGGGCAGGCCCGCGCTTTTATAGCCTTCGGTGAGGACGATATCCATTGCGCCCAGGTAGGTTAAGATTATCTTTTGAGGGTGCCACTCACGCTGTGTATCCATGATCAGCGCGAGTTTTTCGGGAGCCGCGATCACCACCGCTTCAGCGCCGGATGCCTTATGGCGGTATGTGTCCTTGCCTTCGTGATCGATATCGAATCCATGGGTATCGTGCTTTGCAGTACCCACCCGGTGGCCGCGGGCCTTCAA
>CAZGPF010000314.1:0-1704 GCA_964527275.1 uncultured Desulfosarcinaceae bacterium | reverse complement strand
CATATTTTCGTCCTTCGTCGTGCCCGGGTCGGGAGCAGGGGTTATCAGTTTATGGTCGATCAGTCTCTCCAGCGCCCGCACCCGTTTGAACATGTCGGGCAGCCTGGATATGATTTTCTGCAAGCGCAGCCAGGTTCGATGTGGCATGGCGAGGAGGGTGCTGGATACTATCTGCCTGTCGTCAACCGACTGGGCCACGGCGCATTGGGGACCTATGGTCACGTGGTTGCCGATTTTCAGGTGGTCGCCCACACCCGCCTGCCCGGCAATGGCGGCATGCCGACCGATGGTGGTGCTGCCGGCGATGCCCACATGACCCGCTACCGCCGAGTGTTCGCCAAGCACCACATTGTGGGCAATATGGACCAGGTTGTCGGTCTTGACGCCGCTCTTAATCCACGTCTTGCCCAGGGTTGCCCGGTCGATGGCGTTATGGGCCCCGATCTCCACATCATCGTCAATTTGGACGATGCCGATCTGGGGCATTTTAACATACCGGCCCTTGTCGAATACAAAACCGAATCCGTCGCTGCCGATGACGCTACCCGCATGAATAATAACCCGCCGGCCCAGGCGACAGCGCTCCAATATCGTGGCATTGGGGTATATGCGGCTCTCATCGCCGATGGTCACGCCGTCGCCTATAACCACGTTGGGGTCAATCGTCACACGGTCGCCAATCACGACCTTGCGTCCCAGAACCGCTCCCGCCCCGATGGCTGCGTCGGTACCCAGCATGGTATCTTCGCCGATCACCGCCGTCGGATGAATCCCCGCCGCTACTCCGGCGGTTGGATCGAACAGCGCCACGACCTTGGTAAAGGCCAGGCGGGGATTTTCAACTCGCACCAGGTTCAATCCGGAGTGGGAAAAATCGATGGGGACCAGAATGGCTGCCGCCCGGTGCTTGTCGAGTAGTTTGAGGGCGGCCCCCTTTTCGGCAAACGTGATCTGGTTTTGAGCGGCAAGTTCCAGCGGCGCAACGCCCTGGATAATGAGGTCGGCATCACCTGCAAGCCTGCCTTTAACCAGGTCCGCAATCTGGCCGAGCGTTTTGGAAGGGTTTTTCATCAGACCAACGGCTCCGCACTATTTTGTTTTTGCAGGCAGAGCATTATAGAGTTGAATTATCTTATCGGTGACATCAATGCTCTGCGGGGTATAGAGCACGTTGAGTTCGTCAAGCAGCAGCGTGTAGCCCTCTTTTTTGCCGTAGTCGCGGATGATGGCCAATACATCCTTTCTGACCGAATTGAGTAGCCGCATCTGCAGATCCTGGAGCTTGCGATCATAGCGCTTTTGCAACGCCTTGATCTCGACAATCTTGCGATCCAGCTCCCACTGTTTATCCTCCCTGGCGGCCTCGTTCATCACACCGGCGCTTCCATCCTTGCCCAGCACACTCCTCAATTGCTCGATCTCTTTTTGAAGCTTTTCCAGATCGGCCCTCATACGGCGACCCTCTTCATTGATCTGGTTCTTGACGGCTTTTCCACCAGCTGAATTGTGCAATATCTTTTCAAAATTGACCGTCCCGATTTTTGCGACATCCGCGCACAGTCCCGCGGTGGCAAACGAGACCACAAATATCATGGCCATGACGGAAATTATCGTTCTGTTACGGACCAGCATGTCTCCTCCCTTTAACATTTAAGTACCCGTTCAGGGGGTCGAAGTGAATAAGAGGTGATAAGCTACAGCACT
>CAZGPF010000313.1:0-1708 GCA_964527275.1 uncultured Desulfosarcinaceae bacterium | reverse complement strand
GGCGGGCCTCAGGTCAAAGTGGAGGCCCTGGGAGATTATGCCGGCCTGGCCGGACGGGGAATCACATCGGCGATTATATCGCAGGAGGTCCCACCGACCTGTCATCCGCTAAGCGGTGACAACAAGGTGGTGATTGCTCCGGGGATGCTCAGCGGCACGACTGCGGCCATGTCTGGTCGGATGTCCGTTGGTTGCAAGAGCCCTCTGACCGGGGGCATCAAAGAGTCCAATTCCGGTGGTCAGGGTGCGCAGGTAATGGCCCGCTTGGGGTATGCCGCCATCGTTCTGGAAGGCAAACCCAAAGACGACACCTTGTACAAGGTTTACATAAATAAGGATGGCGTCAATGTCAGCGCGGATAACAGCCTCTGCATGCTCGGCAACTACGACTTGGTGGAAAAGATGAAGGCGGAGTTCGAGGGTAAAATCGCCACCATCTCCATCGGTCCGGCCGGGGAGATGAAACTGTCCGCCGCTACGATAGCCTTTTCCGATATGGAACAGCGGCCCACACGGCATGCGGGCCGCGGTGGGAGCGGGGCTGTCATGGGCTCTAAGGGGATCAAGGTTATTGTCCTGGATGATGCCGGCATGAAAATGCGCGCGCCCAAGGACCCAGAGGCGTTTAAAGCGGCCAATAGAATATTTGTCCAAGGTCTCGGCAAGCATCCGGTCACCGGCGAGGGGTTGCCTGCTTATGGCACCAATGTATTGGCCAATGTTATCAACGAGGCCGGGGGCTACCCCACCCATAACTTCCAGTCGGGCCGCTTCGACGCCACCAGCAAAATCAGCGGTGAAACCATGGCCGCCCTCGAAGAAGAACGCGGTGGTAAAGGTGCCGCCACTAAAGGATGTCACCGGGGATGTGTCATCCGCTGCTCGGGCACTTATAGGGACAAGGATGGTAAATTCCTCACCAAACAGCCGGAGTATGAAACCGTCTGGGCTAATGGCGCAAATTGTGGCATCGATGACCTGGATGCCATTGCCATGCTGGATCGTCTGGATGATGACTTCGGCCTGGATACCATTGAACTGGGGGCCACCGTTGCAGTTGCCATGGAGGCCGGCGTGGTGGAGTTTGGTGATGCTGATGCGGCCATAGACCTGGTCAAGCAGGTCGGTAGAGGCACTGACTTGGGGCGCATCCTCGGCAGCGGCGCCGCCATAACCGGCAAGGTGTTCGGTGTTGAACGTGTCCCTGTTGTCAAGGGACAGGCGATGCCGGCCTATGATCCGCGCGCGGTGCAGGGCATCGGCGTAACCTACGCAACAAGCCCTCAGGGTGCCGACCATACTGCGGGCTATGCTGTGGCGACGAACATCCTTGGCGTGGGCGGCAGCGTGGACCCGCTCTCTGCTGAAGGGCAGGTAGAACTATCGCGTAACCTGCAGATTGCCACGGCCGCTATCGACTCCACCGGCATGTGTCTCTTTATCGCGTTTGCCATTCTGGACCAGGAGGATACCTTCCAGGCCCTGATCGATCTACTGAACTCATTCTACGGTTTAAGCCTGACAGCCGACGATGTCGTGGCACTAGGTAAAAAAGTTCTCGGTTTTGAGCGCGACTTTAATGCGCGGGCCGGTTTTACCAGGGAGGATGACCGCCTGCCCGATTACTTCATGGGCGAAGAGTTGCCGCCGCACGACATTACGTTCAAGGTCACCGATGAAGAGCTGGATCAGGTATTCAACTTCTAAC
>CAZGPF010000312.1:0-1767 GCA_964527275.1 uncultured Desulfosarcinaceae bacterium | reverse complement strand
GAGCAGTTACAGTTCGTGCTTTTTTGTGCTTTTTGCCATTACGCTGAGTAGTTACTGATCTTTTTCGCAAAGTGCCTAATACAGCCATGCGCCCCTCCTTCCAACCGCTGCTGATCAACGGACCCTTTGATGACCCGGGACTATTCGTTTCCCTGGCCTATCGCAGACGGGCTCTGCTCTTCGATCTCGGCGACCTTGGCAAACTGGCCCCCGGCGATTTGATCAAGACCACGCATGTGTTCGTCTCCCATACCCACATGGACCATTTTATAGGCTTCGATCAGCTCCTGCGTCTGCTCCTGGGCCGTACCAGGCGCCTGCGTCTCTTCGGGCCGCCGGGCTTTTTAAAACAGGTCACCGCCAAACTGCAGGCCTATACCTGGAACCTGGTGCGCAACTATGACCAGGGGCTTGAGATCACGGCCACCGAAGTCCACGCCGCACAGCGTCTGACGCAAACCTTCGATTGCCAGCAGGGCTTTAAACCAACGAAGCCCAAAATCATTTACAGCGCAGCTTCGACGATCCACCGGGAGCCAGCCTTCCAGGCAGATATGGCCATTCTGGATCACCAGATTCCCTCGCTGGCATTCGCTCTCAAAGAACGCTTCCATATCAACATTCTCACGGAACCTCTAAAAGCCATGGGATTGGCAACCGGCCCATGGGCCAGCCGCTTCAAGGAACTGCTCTTTAGCCGGGCCGACCCGGAGACAATCGTCGAAGTCCCGCGCCTCAATCCGCAAAAGAGACCGGCGAGATTGACCCTAAATGAGCTGACCGCCAGGGCAGCGCGCATAACCCCCGGCCAGAAGATCGCTTACGTGGCCGATGCCGTCGGCAACCAGGCCAACGAAGAAAAGATCGTCTCCCTGGTACAGGATGCGGATCATCTTTTTATCGAAGCCGCCTTTTTAGATTGTCACCGGGAACTCGCCAAGGCCAAGCACCATCTCACGGCCCGCCAAGCCGGGTACATCGCCCGCAAGGCGCGTGTGCGCAAAATGACCATCTTTCACTTTTCGCCGCGCTATACAAACCAGGGGCACCTGCTGGAACAGGAGGCCCGCAAGGAGTTCTCCGGCCAATCGTAGTAACAAGGTGATTGGTCAACGTAATGACCTTTCAGGCGGCAAAAGAAATTAGCGCTGATCACTAAAGACAAAATGTGAGCTGCTTGTGGACAAGAGGGCGCCAAAGTTCCTCTGGCGACCCGAAGTTTTGGTAAGGGAGCAGGTTGGCTAATCATAAAGCATGTCCCTGGTGCAGGTTGCCTTTATTGTGAGCAAGGCTAATTAACTGCTGAGACATTGCACGAGACTGCACTTACAAAATTGCATCGACAAAGCTTCGCGAAAGAGCAAGCTGTACCAGTCGCTGCTTGCGGTTCAATCATTGGGGTGCGGCTCTTTATTATGCAAATTGCCCTACCCAAAATAGTTGGCGGCATTCTTAGGCATCTGTATGTCGGGGGTGATTTTCGGTGGTGGGTCGGCGAGGCCCCGCCTGACCAACTCTTACCGGCGGGTCTAATGGGGGTGTTCGGTCCACTGGTTGAATGCCTCGGGATGGGGCATCAAGCCGAGGAAACAAAAAGGGTCAGGGCTTCATGCTTGACAAAAACAGCTTGTTTTCAACCCCCTTCATTTTCCTTTTTAGCGCCCTGCTGCTATTCATTCTTTCTTCAATCCTGCGGCTCGCCTGAGAAACACCCGACTCACCGATACCAAAAAAGGCGCCGATCTCTTTTAACCTTGCACCTGAATA
>CAZGPF010000311.1:0-1819 GCA_964527275.1 uncultured Desulfosarcinaceae bacterium | reverse complement strand
TCGTTATAGTTCGTGCTTTTTTGTGCTTTTTGCCATTACGCTGAGTAGTTACTATAAAATTTGAATAGTGAGAGGCTGCCGACGCCCATATTTTCACGGGTGGGGTTCATGGCGGCAAATCTGCTTTGAGCATGACGCGCCGCAGCATATCCAGAGCGGCCGCTGCAAAATTACGTTTGTTCGTCAGGCGGAGGCCGAAGCTAAGGTGCAACCGGCGCGCGACGGTCTCCTGGGCGGTGGCCACGGCGATGCAGACCGTGCCCACGGGTTTATCCTGCGACCCGCCGCCCGGTCCGGCGATACCGGTGGTAGCCAGGCCATAGGTACTTGCCACGGCCCGGCGGGCTCCCTGGGCCATCTCGCCGGCAATGGTCTCGTGTACGGCCCCGTTGAGCCTCAAAGTCTTCTCCGAAACTCCCAGCAGAGCAATCTTGGCCTGGTTGTGATAGGCCACCGCCGACAGGCGGAAATAGTCCGAAGAGCCGGCACTGTTGGTCAGCCAGTCGCCGATCAGCCCGCCGGTGCAGCTCTCGGCCACGGCCAGGGTCGCCCCGCGCGCCAGCAACAGGCGGCCCACGGTCTCGGCCAGGCTGTGGCCCTCGCGGGAGAAGAGATGGCTGCCCAGGCGGCGGGCCACCCATTCACCGGCATCATTGAGCATTTGCCGTCCCTTCTGTGCGTCGTCGGTGCGCAGGTAGAGCTTGACCTGGATTTCGGGAAACTTGGCCCGCAATCCAGGGACTATCTCCGGAAATGCCTCCAGGATGCCGTCGATCTTCTCCCCCACCACCGACTCGGGCAACCCGAAGGTAGAGAGCGTGCGCACCAGGCTGTATTGCCGCTGGCCGCCGATCAGCCGTTTGATCTGCGGCAGAACCTCGTGCCGGAGCATCGGTTTCATTTCGACAGGCACTCCAGGAACGAAGAAAAAGCGACACTTTTTTATCCGCAGGCCGAAGCCGGGAGCCGTGCCCACGGAGTTTTCGAAGATCTGAGCGCCTTGGGGCACAAAGGCCTGTTTCTTGTTGGACTCGGAACAGGGACGGCACCGCTCCTTGAAGAATTGTTCGATCCACGCCAGGGCCTGCCGGTCCAGGACCAGCTCGACGCCGGCGGCCTCGGCAGCAGCCTGGCAAGAGCGGTCATCCACGGTGGGTCCCAGGCCGCCGGTGACCACAGCAACATCGGCCCGAGCGCCGATTTCGAGAAGCATCGGGGTAAGACTTTCCAAATCATCACCCACGCAATGATGCCGCCCCACCGCAACGCCGAGGCGCTCCAGATGATCGGCGATATAGGCGGAATTGCTATCGACCAGGGCCCCGGTACGAATCTCGTCGCCGGTGGCCAGAATTTCAGCCCTCATAATCAAACTCCTATTGGGTCGGTACCTTTTTAAAATCGCTCAAAGACTACTTTACATATAGCCAATACGCAATATCTCAAGCCATTGTACAATTCAGAAGCCCTTTAAGCCCGCTGGAAAAAACCTGCTTTTAGCATTGATTTAGTCTATATTGAGCGTATAGCATATAAATAACAATGCATCAGGACGGCAAGAAAGGGAATCCTTACCAGTTGCAATGCGTGTTAAAAAACGAGACGTTATATACTTGCAAAGCAATTGCAGGTGCGCAAAATAGTGACCGTGGCAGATATTTGACATGGCATGCAGACCACTTACCGTTATTGATGGCGACAACCCATTTGAGCAGAGTTTATCAAAATTCGGCGCTTGGACGTTTACTTGATCCCGAGGTGCTGATGAACCCGGAAGCCCTTGACCAATTCCCCACCGAACAACGTCACCACTATTTCG
>CAZGPF010000310.1:0-1833 GCA_964527275.1 uncultured Desulfosarcinaceae bacterium | reverse complement strand
TGGTACCTCAAAGGCCCGGCAAGGCAGCAGATTCGGTGCCCTGTGAACGCTTACCGGCGCGCTATCCCGGGGCCGTGTTTTCAGACTTTTGTTTCAGGTTTCCGGGAATGGTTAAGAGAGGCTTTGATGAATTCCCGAAAAAGCGGATGGGGGTCCATGGGCCGCGATTTGAATTCCGGATGGAATTGGCAGCCCAGGTACCAGGGATGATCCTTGAGTTCTATTATCTCGACCAGGTCGCCCTTGGGTGAGGTGCCGCTGATAACCAGGCCGGCATCTTCCAGCTTGCCGCGCAGTTCGTTGTTGAATTCATAGCGGTGGCGATGCCTTTCGGAAATTTTTTCCTCCCCATAGGCCTCATGGGCCAATGTGCCCTCTAGGAGACGGCAGGGGTAGGCCCCAAGCCGCATGGTGCCGCCCTTGTCCGAGCTCGCATCCCGCGTTTGAATACTATTGGTCTGGGCGTCAAACCACTCAGTCATAAGGTATATGACCGGATATGGTGTTTTGGTATTGATCTCCGAACTGTGGGCCCCTTCCATGTTGGCCACGTGGCGCGCAAACTCCACGACGGCGATATGCATGCCAAGGCAGATGCCGAAATAGGGCACTGAGTTTTCACGGGCCAGGCGCGCCGCGCATATCTTGCCCTCGACACCCCGGGAACCGAAGCCTCCCGGCACCAGGATCCCATCAACGGAGCCCAGCTCCGAAGCGCAATTTGCAGGGGTAATGGCCCCCGAGTCGACAAAACATAGCTTCACGCGGGTGTTGTTGGGAAGGCCGCCATGGACCAGGGCCTCGTTCAAGCTTTTATACGATTCGGTCAGGTCCACATATTTGCCGACGATGGCGATTTCGACAACATGCTCGGGACTTTTCAATCGCCTGCAGAGCCTCTTCCACTCTCCCAGTCGGGGAGCCCGGGCCCAGATATTGAGCAGCTCGATAATCTTGTCATCGAGGCCCTCGTTGTGAAATACCAGGGGCACCTCATAAATACACTCCACATCCTTGCCGGTAATCACGGCGTCGTTGCCCACATTGCAGAACATGGCGATTTTGGCCTTGATATCCTTGGGAAGGTAGCGATCGGTGCGACAGAGCAGGATATCGGGCTGGATACCGATGCCGCGAAGCTGCTTGACGCTGTGCTGCGTCGGTTTGGTTTTCAGTTCACCCGCCGTGCCGATGTAGGGAACCAGGGTCAAATGGATATAGATCACATTCTCCTTGCCGGCGTCGGCCCTGAACTGGCGGATGGCCTCGAGGAAGGGGAGGCTTTCGATATCGCCGATGGTGCCGCCGATTTCGATGATGGCCACATCCACGTTCGTGGACACCAGGCGGATGCTGTCCTTGATCTCCTCGGTCACGTGGGGAATCACCTGAACGGTGCCTCCCAGGTAATCACCCCGGCGCTCCTTTGTAATGACCTGGTCGTAAATTTTGCCTGAGGTGAAATTGTTGTCCCGCCCCAGGCGCGCACTCGTAAAACGTTCATAATGACCCAAGTCGAGGTCGGTCTCGGCGCCGTCATCTGTGACAAACACCTCACCGTGCTGAAAAGGATTCATGGTTCCCGGATCGACGTTGAGATATGGATCGAGCTTTTGAATGGTGACGGTCAGTCCCCGACTCTCCAATAGCGCGCCTATGGCCGCCGATGCCAAGCCTTTGCCCAAAGAAGATAACACCCCGCCAGTTACGAAAATGTATTTGACATCTTTTGTGTTCATGTCTCTTTAGTTCCCATCCTTTTGATTAGATTACTGCCGCAGAAACAGACCAAACTCCCATCTGATGTCAGGGGTCAAGCTCTCTTCTGAACTC
>CAZGPF010000309.1:0-1843 GCA_964527275.1 uncultured Desulfosarcinaceae bacterium | reverse complement strand
GAGTAACTACTCAGAGCACTTCATCTTCGGCCCTTCAGGCCTTTCCATATAGCGATGCTATTATGAAAAGACCTGAATGACCGAACCTAAAGCACTCTGAGCAGTTACAGTTCGAGATAGAATTGTTGCAGTTCGTGCTTTTTTGTGCTTTTTGCCATTACGCTGAGTAGTTACGAAACGGAAAAACAAGGTTGACTGAAAAGAAGCAAATCGCAATCTACCAAAGCGATGACGGACAGACACAAATTCAGGTCCGCCTCGAAAAAGACACTATCTGGCTTTCCCAGGCTCAGATGGCTGAACTCTTTGATAAAAATTCAGATACTATCGGGCTACATTTAAGAAACATTTATAAATCTGGAGAATTAGAAAAATCTGCAACTACAGAGGAATCCTCGGTAGTTCGACAGGAAGGTAAACGCCAGGTTCGCAGGAAAATTGCATTTTATAATCTTGATGCCATAATTTCAGTTGGTTACAGGGTCAATTCAAAAAAAGGGACTCGATTCAGAATATGGGCGACTCAACGCCTGAAAGAATACCTTGTGAAGGGTTACAGCATCAACAAACAGCGTTTCAAGCACAATGCTATTGAACTTCAACATGCAATGGCATTAATTCAAAAAGCCGCTCAATCGCCTTCTATGGAAACAGATATGGGGCGAGGTCTTGTTGATATTCTCAGTCGATACACCCAGACTTTTCTATGGCTACAACAGTATGATGAAGGATTACTTAAGGAACCGGAAGGCCAAAATGGTGGCACCCTGGCAAAACAGTGTGATGCGATGAACTCGCTTTTGGAACTTAAAAATCAATTGAAGGCCAAAGGGGAGGCCTCCGACTTATTCGCCAATCCATCTCACAGAGACAGTCTTGCAGGCATTTTAGACAACCTTGACCAGAGTGTATTGTATGAATTGGGTAATGGTCTTCTTCCCCAATATAAAAGATTCGTTTTTTAATCTGCGAGAATCTGCTTAATCTGCGGATAAAAAATGAATCCGCCGATAAAACAGGAGTGGCACGCTGAAAATTACATTCGATCCGACTAATCGTCTTTGATTTTATCCGGCTCCTTGTTGTCCTTCTCGTTTGTGGCATTTTTGAAATTGCGAATCGCCTTGCCCAAACCGTCGCCGATTTGCGGTAATTTTCCCGCGCCGAATATTATCAAGATGATCACCAGGACGATGATCAACTCTGGCATACCCAAACCACCAAACATATTGTCCTCCTGACTGTTGCGTCAAAGTTGTCAATTTTTCGATAGATACAAGCTTCACGACGGGATTAATCTCACGGTCATGCCGACGAGTCAATCAGAACTGTCGCGGGCGCGCAATTCAAACAAGAGCCGGCGAAACTCTTTGGAACGCAGGTATAGATCTTTAGCGCCTTGATACTCGATCCAGGTCTGCCATACCTTTAGCCATGCATGGCTGTACCAGTAGTCATCCGGATCGTGCTTGCCCTGCAGGTGGTTGATATATGCGACGTACTCTTCCGCACAGCTTTCACAAAAGTTGTAGGGCACCTGAGTATCTTGATCCCCGTCCCTCTTATGCGGTCCCATGCTGGCACCGCAGCGTTGGCACTTGGATGCGCATTGGGTGCACTGAAACACATTGTGCACGGCGATGATCCTGCGTCTGCGCTCCAAGCGCCTGCGCTGTTTGGCCGTCAGTTTCAGCCTCTCATCCAGGCGGATTACTTTACTCATGGCGAACCTCCGCGGCCGGCCTGCCGGCTCCAGATTGGATCGCAAATATACCACTCGCCTGCTGTGAGTGTCAATTGGGCCCGGATGCGGTTTCAAGGTTCATATTCATGGAGCGCGGCA
>CAZGPF010000308.1:0-1889 GCA_964527275.1 uncultured Desulfosarcinaceae bacterium | reverse complement strand
GCCTTGCATATCCGGCACCCTGCAAACGCTTACAGTGCACAGAGCACCGAATCTGATGCCTTGCCGGGCCTTTGAGGTACCACAGTACATCTGTAGGCCCGGACGCCTTGCATATCTGGCACCTAAGCAAACGCTTACAGTGCTGTAGCTTATCACCTCTTATGCACTTCAACCACCTGAACAGGTACTTTTCGGCTTGTTTGCGATTTAATTGCAGTTGTTAGCGGGCAAATCACGATAGCTGCCGTCGCGGATCGATTCGACCCAGGCCCAATTTTCAAGGTACCAGTCCACCGTCCTGGCCAGAGCCTGCTCGAAGGTGAACTGCGGCCGCCAGCCTAGCTCCTTGTCTATTTTGGAAGCGTCGATGGCGTAGCGTCGGTCATGGCCCGGACGGTCAGTCACGAAACGAATTAGACGCCGGCTGCCTTGTGTGCCTTCGCGCCCTAAACGCGCATCCATCAGGTCGCACAGTTGTTGCACGACTTCGATGTTCCTACGCTCGGCGCCACCGCCGATATTGTAGGTCTCCCCTGGTCGGCCCCTCTCCAAAACGGTGATCAGCGCTTCGCAGTGGTCGATCACATAGAGCCAGTCCCTGATGTTTTGCCCGTCTCCATATACCGGCAGCGATTTACGCTCTTTAATGTTCAACAGCATCAAGGGGATCAGCTTTTCGGGAAATTGATAGGGGCCGTAATTGTTGGAACAGTTGGTCACCATGGCCGGTAAGCCATAGGTGCGGTGCCAGGCCCGCACCAGATGGTCCGAGGCGGCCTTGGATGCCGAGTAGGGGCTGGATGGATCGTAGGGCGTAGACTCGGTGAAGTGGCCCTCGGCTCCCAGGCTGCCGTAGACTTCGTCGGTGGAGATATGCAGAAACCGGAAGCGCTGCGGCCGCCCACCCACTTCCCAATATTTACGGCAGGCCCCAAGCAGGTGGCAGGTCCCCAAGGCATTGGTCTGCATAAAAGTCAGGGGGCCTTGGATCGAGCGGTCCACGTGCGACTCGGCGGCGAAATGGACCACCGCCCAGGGCTGTTCAGTTGTCAACACCTTTTCCAGCAGACCCTTGTCGCCGATGTCGCCATGCACAAACCGGTAGCGCTCAGGCATGCGGGCGGCAATATCGTCCAGATTGGCGGCGTTGCCCGCATAGGTCAGGGCATCCACATTGATGATGCGCCATTGGGGCCTATATTCCAGGGCGTGGCGCACAAAGTTCGAGCCGATAAAACCTGCACCTCCGGTAACTACGATATTGGGCACGATCATTCTCCGTTGCGGCGACTATCTTCGTCTTCCAGGTGTTCGATACCGTCTGCGCCCCAATAGCTGCCCGCTTGAAACCCCACCATCTCCAGGGGGAGTTTACCCCGATTCTCAAGGATATGCACCATGCCCGGGAGTATGCAGGTGGCTTGGTCCTCTTGCAAGCTAAACCGCTCTTCTCCCCTGGTCACCAGGGGCATGGACTGTTTGGGATAGAGCTTGCTGGACAGGGGCCACAGGCGGGTTCCCGAACCACCGGCCAGAATTACAGGCGTTATCCGTATACTCTCTCTCCTGCTTTCTCACCAATTATCGAACTGATTGCCATCTAGGTGGCTCAGATGCAAAATGCGACGCTTGTATAACATGGTAACCCGGATCGATCAAACGGGGGGCTGGTCGATAAAGCGCTTTAGATAGCGTTGAGATGCAAAACTAAGCAAGCGGGGCAGGGATGCGAGTTCACTCTCCCCCTAAGCCTCTCCAGTCGAGGATGGAGGCAATAACAAAATCTGAAAACACCCTCGCACTATGTTTTCCGGAAGGCACAGTACTATTGAATGGGATCGTCCTTTTCGCAAAGTGCATGAAAGGCCGGCAGGGAGGCCGGCTCGATT
>CAZGPF010000307.1:0-1910 GCA_964527275.1 uncultured Desulfosarcinaceae bacterium | reverse complement strand
AACTATGAACCATGACCGGTCCCAAGGCCATTGGGAATATATTGACATCAGCTAAGATTATGCCTAACATCGCGAGCTTACGAAGGCACGATTTTATTTTCGGAGGCGGTGAAGTCAACCGCATCTGAAAGCATTGCAAAGCGAGAGAGGGTAAGGAATGCTCAGTTTAATGCGCAAACATGCGGGCAGTTGGATGATCAAGGTCGTCTTGTTTATCATCGTGGTGGTGTTTGTCTTCTGGGGCTTTGGCAGTATGCGCTCCCGCAATGCCAGCGTGGTGGCCGAAATCAATGGTGAAGTGATCACTCTGGAGACCTACCGCCGGGCTTACTATCAAATGCTGGACAGCTATCAGCGCATCTACGGTGCGCAGCTCAATGACGAGATGCTCGAACTTCTGCGTCTCAATGAGATGGCTTTGGAGCAGCTGATTCAGCGTTACCTGATGTCCCAGGAGGCGGAGCGGTTGGAGATCGAAGTCGACGAGGTCGAACTGAGAGATTCCATTCAGCGGATTCCCGCTTTCCAAAACAACGGTGCGTTCGACTACCAGCGCTACCTCGATGTGCTGGCCCAGAACAATATCTCAACCGAACAGTTTGAATCCGATCATGCCAATGATATGCGGCAGGAAAGGCTGCGCGCCGTGGTCTTGAGCGGTATCGCCGTCACCGAAGAGGAAGCCCGCCAATGGTACAAAAAAAGTAACGCGCAGGTGGACCTGGAGTATGTTTTTTTTGCTCCCACCCGTTATAAAGATATCCAGCCTGCGGATGATGAGGTGGCCGCCTATTTTAAATCTAACGAGAAGAGCTATCTGACCAGGCCGGAGGTGCGCGTGCGTTACCTCCATTTTGCTGCAGAGGCATACAAAGATAAAGTCGAGATCAGTGACGAGCAGGTATCTGACTATTACCACGGCCACCCCGATGAATTCGAAAGCGGCCAAAGCCTTGAGGCGGCCTTCGATAAAATACACGGCCGCCTAACCGATGAAGGCGCAAAATCTCTGGCCTTGGATAAAGCCGAAGAGGTATATAACACCGTCTACGACGGCGATGATCTGGCTGACGCCGGCACGGCTCATGGGATGTTGGCGCAGACCACGCCATTCTTTGCCGCCGAAGGGTTTAGGCACAAGGGTATCTCCCAGCCGCGAAAGTTCGCTCAGGTCGCTTTCAGCCTCGAGCAGATGGCCATCAGCGAGATTCAGGACTTTGGAGATGGCTACTATCTGTTGCAGGTGGTAGAGCGCAGCGAGCCTGCGGTTCCCGAGTTCGATCAAGTGGCTGAAAGGGCCAGGGCCGACTTGATAAAATCACTCCAGGACAGAAAAGCCAAGGCCGAAGCCGAACTTTTTCTGGCGGAGGCCAAAAAGGAGGACTCTCTCTCGGCGGCCGGGGCTGCCTTGGGCGTCAAACCCTTGACTACCGGTTTGTTTGGGCGCAACCTTGACATTCCCGGCATAGGGTACGACGCCCAGATGAGCGCGGCGGCGTTTACGCTGACTGAAGACAAACCCCTTTTAGAAGAGGCCCAAAAGGGCCCGCAGGGATGGTATGTTCTGCGACTTAAAGAGCGCCGGTTGCCGGCCGAGGAAGACTTTGCCAAAGAAAAAGCCGCCATTGGCCAACGGCTGGGCGAGCAGAAAAAGCAGGCGGCCGTGCGGGCCTGGCTGGCTGATTTGCGCGCGCGCGGTAAAGTGGAGACCAACGCATCCTTGATTGAGCCTTGAGATCCGGCAAGAAAACGATGCCACAGCCACAATAACTTTCATTGTAGATGGCTCCGGGCATGTCTAAAAAAATGCTACCAATGTTATACTTATGTGTTGCTGGATACGAAGGTTTGCTCTATTTGCGAAGCTCGTCTGGAAGATGTGGGGTCCCGCGTCTGGGCGCAAAAAACCA
>CAZGPF010000306.1:0-1955 GCA_964527275.1 uncultured Desulfosarcinaceae bacterium | reverse complement strand
CTATGCTCACAATCCCGAGGCTTGCTTCCTCACCGGCCGGCGCGATATTGCAGGTGTCCGATTTCAGGCCGCAGTGCAATAACCGTGGGCCGGCATGACGGCCCGATTGACAATTGGCACTGGCTTGACCTATTTTGAGCGCTAAGCTCATATAATTTGTCCCGCAGGAGGTCACTAAATTGGCCCAGCCCAATAGCAACGCGCCGTCCAACTTCATCCAGACGATCATCGAAGAGGATTTGAAAAACAACAAGCATGACGGTCGGGTGGTCACCCGCTTTCCGCCGGAACCCAACGGCTATCTGCATATTGGACACGCCAAGTCGATCTGCCTCAACTTCGGCCTGGCCGACACGTATGGCGGCATGTGCAATCTGCGGTTCGATGACACCAATCCTTCCAGGGAGGAGGCCGAATATGTGGAGACCATCAAAGAGGATGTCCGCTGGCTCGGATATGAGTGGCACGAGCGGGAGTATTATGCTTCGGACTACTTCGAACGGCTCTACGATTTTGCGGTCACCCTGATAAAGGCCGGCAAAGCCTATGTAGACAGCCTCAGCGCCGATGAAATCCGCGCCTACCGCGGCACGCTCACAGAGCCGGGCAGGGTGAGCCCTTTTCGCGACCGACCAATGGAAGAGAATCTCGATCTCTTCGCGCGCATGCGGGCCGGCGAGTTCGCCGACGGCGACCACGTCCTGCGGGCCAGGATCGACATGGCTGCTCCCAATTTGCTGATGCGCGATCCCACCCTCTACCGCATTCGTAAGGTACGTCACCATCGCACCGGCGATGCCTGGTGCATCTACCCCATGTATGATTTTACCCACTGCCTCTCGGATGCCCTGGAGTGCATTACCCACTCCATCTGCACCCTGGAGTTTGAAAACAACCGTCCCCTGTACGACTGGGTGCTGGACCAGCTCGATCTTGCATGCCGCCCCCGCCAATATGAGTTCGCGCGTCTCAACCTGAGTTATACGGTGCTCAGCAAGCGCAAGCTGATTCAACTGGTCAACGAGGGCCATGTTAGCGGGTGGAACGATCCGCGCATGCCCTCTATCGCCGGCTTTCGGCGGCGGGGCTACACCCCCGAGGCCATCGTAAATTTCTGCGAACGCATCGGCGTGGCCAAGGCCAACAGTATGGTGGATATCGCCCTGCTGGAGTACAGCATCCGCGAAAATCTCAACCGCCGGGCCCCCCGGGTCATGGGGGTGTTGCGGCCCTTGAAAGTGGTTATTGAAAACTACCCCCAGGGCCGCAGCGAAACTCTGGAAGCGATCAACAACCCCGAAGACCCATCCATGGGAACCCGCCATGTGCCCTTTGCGCGGGAGCTCTTCATTGAGCGTGACGATTTCATGGAAAACCCGCCCAGAAAGTTCTTCCGGCTGGGGCCTGGACGGGAGGTGCGCTTGCGTTATGCCTACTTTGTCAAATGCCGGGAGGCGGTCAAGGACCCTGCCACAGGAGAGATTGTCGAACTGCGCTGCACTTACGACCCGGCCACCAGGGGCGGCAATGCCCCGGACGGCCGCAAGGTCAAGGCCACCTTGCACTGGGTAGCGGCCCGGCACGCCGTGGATGCTGAAGTGCGGCTTTACGACCGGCTCTTCACCAGGGAGAATCCAGATGAAAAAGCCGAGGGCCAAAGTTTCAAGGATTTTATCAATCCCCGATCCCTTGAAATTTTAAACCTATGCAAGCTGGAACCGAGCCTGGCGGCTGCCAGGCCGGGAGACTATTACCAGTTCGAGCGCCTGGGATATTTCTGCGCCGATAGCGAAGACTCCTCGCCGCAGCGCCTGGTTTTTAACCGCACGGTTACTCTGCGGGACGCCTGGGCCAAGATTGCCAAAAGAGGAGGGCTGCGATGAGAGGAGGTTCCCTGACCACAATCGGCTACCTTGCCGGAGCATGGGAGCCGGCGTGAAAGGTCAATGTCCGAG
>CAZGPF010000305.1:0-1970 GCA_964527275.1 uncultured Desulfosarcinaceae bacterium | reverse complement strand
CAATCGTTATAGTTCGTGCTTTTTTGTGCTTTTTGCCATTACGCTGAGTAGTTACGCCTCACGACAAAATGATCCCGTCATGGGCCGACAGCCTCCGCTTCGCGCCCCGGGGATCGGGAACATACCTTCCCAACTCTCTCCAGAACCGGGGGCCGTGGTCCAGGATGCGGGTATGAACCAGCTCGTGCAGGATTACATAGTCCATCAACTCCCGGGGCAGACGGATCAGATTCACGTTGAGGCTGATGTTGTCGGCGCTGGAGCAGCTCCCCCAACGAGTCTTCTGATTGCGCACGAATACCTTGTTGTAACTAAAACCGTGCCGCCGGGCCAGGGTTGCGAGCCGTTCCACGATCACCCGCCTGGCCACGGCCCGGTTGATGGGGGCCAGACGTTGAAAATTTACCGCTCCCTGTTCGATGCGAGCCATGCGACCCAGATGCTTGATGATCCAGCCGGCTTTGGAACGGGCCGCATCCAGGGCCTGGTCATAGGAGACACCTTGGGGAACGGCGATACGCACTCCTTTGAAGGGCCGAACAGAGAGGCGGATATGCCTGGCGCGGCGGCTGCGTTCGAGCAAGACTTGACCCACGCCGTCTAAATGCACCTTAACCGCATCGATACTGTTTATGGGTTTACCCATGCCTGCTCTTCTTCTTTTGAATGCTAAGCTTGCCTTTGCGCTGGCGGAAATGGAGCCGCAGGGGCACCTTGTCCAGCCCGGTCCCCAGGCGGATCTGGTTGATCAGGTAGCGCCGGTAGGAGAAGTGCACAGCATCGGGATAGTTGACGAAGCTGACAAACGTGGGCGGCCGTTCGGTCACCTGGGTGGTGTAGTAGAATTTCAGGCGTCGGCCCCTGTGCAGGGGCGGCTCGGTGCGGTGGGTGGCCTGGGTGACGATACGGTTGACCAGCCCGGTACCGATACGGGTTGTGAACTGGGTGTGGACCTGGTTGACCAGGGGAAAAAGCTTTGCCACCCGCTTGCCGGTCAAAGCGGAGAGTGTGAGCACCGGCGCGTGGCGCAGGAACCGGGCCGCGTCTCGCAGGTGAAGTTCGAACTTGCGCGGCGTCCACCGGAATCTGTCCGCCAGATCCCATTTATTGACCACGAAGATGATGCCCCGGCCGCGCTCCTCGGCATATCCGGCCACCCTAATGTCCTGCTCGGTAACGCCTTGATAGGCGTCGATGATCACCAGAGCCACATCGCAACGCTCCAGGTTTCTTAGCGCCTTGATGATGGAAAACTTCTCCAGCCTCAAATCCACCCTGGCCTTGCGGCGAATGCCGGCTGTGTCCACCAGAAGATAGGAGCGCCCGTCGCACTGGCACAGCGTATCGACGGCGTCCCGGGTGGTGCCGGGAAGATCGCTGACCACCACCCGCTCCTTTCCTACCAGGCGGTTGACCAGGGAAGACTTACCCACATTGGGACGTCCCACCAGTGCGATGCGGATATGGCGCGGATCCTCATTTTGAATATGTGACGGCAGGGCGGCCGCCAGAGCTGCCATGAAATCGGACAGGCCATAGCCGTGCTCCGCCGACAGGGGGTAGAGGGTATCGATGCCCAGGGCATAGAAATCGTAAAGCCGTCCTTCCTGCTCAACGCCGTCTATTTTATTGACGGCGTAAAAAACCGGCCGCGCATGGCCCCGCAACCGGTCGATCAGATCGCGGTCAAATGGAGAGAGGCCACTTTTGCCGTCTAGCACCAACACCACAACATCGGCTTCGGCCACGGCCTGTTCCACCTGGAAACGGATGGGAGAGGCAAACTTATCGTCATCACCGCTGACAAACCCGCCCGTGTCCACCAGTACGAAGGCCTGTTCATCCCAGAGCGCATCGCCGTAATGCCGATCCCGGGTGACGCCGGGACGATTGTCCACGATGGCATCCCGGCGACGGGTGATGCGATTGAACAAGGTGGATTTTCCCACATTGGGGCGTCCGATGATGGC
>CAZGPF010000304.1:0-1987 GCA_964527275.1 uncultured Desulfosarcinaceae bacterium | reverse complement strand
CGAAACAATTTCTCAGAATCTGAAGGGGGTCTTTGATCTCCGGCAGCCGCGCTGGTGGAGCCGCGTCCCGTAGATCCCACAGGTCATCGGGAATAAGGCCGCTCTCCCGGTCTTCAGAATCATCCGGCGGCAGATCACCCGGTTGTTGGACGAAAAAGTTCAAGCGGCATTGGGGGCAGCAGCGCCGCCGTCCGCCACGGGAGTGCCCGAAGCCTAAAAACAGATTTGCATTTGGGGCAGGTAATCTGCTTGGCTATCTATAATTCAATGATGTCGTCGGCAAGATCGAGGCGCGGTAAGAGCAGAGCCATTCCATGCACTGGTACTCGGAAGGTGCTCTGCAATGGTAGTGGGTCAGGGCACTCATTCTCGGGCAGTGCTCCCCGGATGAGAATCGACGATATTTACAGATCACTTAAACCCAGCGGCGGCTCCATCAACAGGCGCTTTTCTAAGGTGCGCAGGCCATCAGCGATCTTCGGTTTGAAATCCATCTGGGAGAGGATATCTTTTTCCAGGTCTATGCCGGGCATGATTTCGATCAATTCAATACCTTGACGGCCAAGACGGAAAACTGCCCGTTCGGTGATATACAACACATCCTGGCCACGCTGTACGCCGTACTCGCCGCTGTAGGTGATCTGCTCCACCTGTTTGATGAATTTCTTTATGCGGCCTTCTTTGAGGATCGTAAGCTGTCCGTCCTTTATCAGGGCTTGCAGCCCTCCGGTGGTGAAGGTACCCATGAAAACTACCTTTTTGGCATTCTGGGAAATATTGATAAAACCGCCGCAGCCGGGGAATTTATTGGCGAAACGGCTCACGTTGTTGTTTCCCTGGGCGTCAATTTGGGCCATTCCCAGGAAGGTGATGTCCAGACCACCGCCGTCATAATAGTCAAACATCTGCGGCTCTTCGATTAGGCATTCCATATTGATTGCGGCGCCGAAGCTCAGACCGCCCACGGGCATGCCGCCGATGGGTCCCGGCTCCACGGTGAATGTGACCCAGTCCAGCACGCCCTCCTCGGCCGCCACCGGCGGCACGGCCTCGGGAAATCCGATACCCAGGTTGCCTATCATATGGGGCCGAATTTCCATGGCGGCGCGCCGACCGATCACTTTGCGGGTGCAAAGGGGCATGGTCTCAATGTGCTGCTTGGGTACCCGCAGCTTGCCGGCGTATACTGGATTGAACTGCTCGGCGAAAGTCTGCATATGGTGTTCTGCCGGGGCTATCACCACATGATCCACCAGGATTCCCGGTATCACCACTTGCCGGGGCGGCATGGTGCCATATTCGCAAACCCGTTCCACCTGAACGATGACCGTGCCGCCGCTGTTTTTCACCGCCATGGCCATGCTGAGGTTCTCTAGGATCACACACTCCTTTTCAAAACTCACATTGCCTTTTGTGTCGGCGGTGGTGCCGCGCAACAGGGCCACGTTGACCGGAAAGGGTTTGTAATGCAAATACTCCTCACCGTCCAGGGTGATCAGGGCCACAAGATCTTCGGTGGTCACGCTGTTGACCTTGCCGCCTTCCAGGCGCGGGTCCACGAAAGTCTTCAACCCCACCTTAGTGATGGTTCCTGGTCGCCCGGCGGCGATGTCACGCATAAGATGCGCAATGCAGCCCTGGGGAAAATTATAGGCCTCTATCTCGCCGTCCAGTGCCATCCGGCCAAGCTTGGGCGCCATACCGGTATGGCCGCCCACCAGCCGCTTGACCAACCCCCGATGGGCAAAGTGGTTCATGCCGCGATCGGCCATGTCGCCTTGTCCGGCCACATAGACAAATGTCAGATCCCGTGGTTGCCCAGTCTTAACAAAACGCTCTTCTAAGGCAATGGCCAGATGTTCGGGAAACCCGTTGCCCACGAAGCCCTCCGAGGCCACCGTATCTCCACTGCGGATGGCCTGGATGGCTTGATCGGCGGTGACGATTTTATCATGTCGCATGGCATTCATTCCTAAAAAGAAATTAA
>CAZGPF010000303.1:0-2018 GCA_964527275.1 uncultured Desulfosarcinaceae bacterium | reverse complement strand
CGCTATATGGAAAGGCCTGAAGGGCCGAAGATGAAGTGCTCTGAGTAGTTACCTGGTGTTAAGTTAAGGAGGCTCAACTTATGTGGCGCTTGGGAATCTGCACGGCCCTGGCACTGCTCATTCTCGCGGTGCCGCGACCCGTAAAGGCCGGTCGGCAGGCCAACGCAAAAATCAATTGGCTTACCTTTAACAAGGCCCAGGAGTATCAAAACGGAGACCGCAAATTCTTAATTTTTTTTCATGCCGACTGGTGCGTTTATTGCCGGAAGCTGGAAAAAAAGGTCTTTGCGGACACCGAAATCATTAACTATATAAATGATCATTATATTCCGGTGCGCGTGGAAATCGATAAAGAGAAGCGGCTGGCCGCCCGTTTTGGCGTTCGGGAATTACCGGATTTACGTTTCCTGGCCTCTGATGGCCAGAACCTTGCCCGCTGGCCGGGGTACATCGAAAAGGATCACCTGCTCAATATACTTCAGTTTATCCATACCGACAGTTTCAACAAGATGAGTTTCGGAGATTTTATCAAACGCAAGCAATAATTGAGCGGGAGCGGTTGCTATTTGATGGGATGATTTTTTTCGTGCAGGGCCTACTTTTTGCCACGTCCCCTAGGCGGCATTTTACGCCTTATCAAACGCCCGGCCACCGAGAGGCCCGCCAGGACGCCAAGCAGTAGCAGGGTCCAGGGCATCCAGGCATGACGATTGTCGATAGAGACTTCATTGGCGACCACAATACCGATCACGCTGAAAAAGACCACTGCCGCCATGGCCGCCAGCAGACACAAACATAAGAGCGTACTGTCGTACCAGGGCATGATGATGCGGCGAAAAAGGGGGTTGGGGTCTAGACCCATAAGGAGATCCTGATTGTGGCTGTGGTAAACCAGCCCATATGGTGTAAGGCGTTAAGGATTCAAAAAGTCTATATAAAAAATGGGGTAAAAATCAAGTCATGAATGTTATCTTTGGGCGGAAATTCGGGGCCGGCCCCTGGGGGGTAGTGCCAGCGGTCCTGCTGATTGTAGCCTGCGCCATGCAACCCGTCCAAATGAAGATAGAAGGAGTCGATCCCCCTCTGGCTGCGGAGACTATCCTGGAGAGCGCCACGGGCCGGACCATCACCTTTGAACAACTGGTGGACAAACTGGCGCAGGCGCGGGTGGTCTATGTTGGCGAACGGCACACCTCGCCGCGTCATCACCAGATACAGCTTCAAGTCATCCAGGCGCTGGTGGCGCGCCTCCAAAAGGTCAGCGTCGGCATGGAGATGTTTGACCACACCTACCAGCGGCGGCTGGATCGATGGTCGACCGGACAAATGCAGTGGGATCACTTCTTGCAGCAGACCCACTGGTACGCCAACTGGAAATTCGACGCTAACCTCTACAAGGATATTCTGATCTATATCCGGGATAACAATCTGCCTCTGGTGGGTCTGAACATCCCCTTTCATCTGCCGCGCAAGATTGGCGTGGGTGGCCTGGAGAGCCTTCGGGAAGCCGAACGCAACTATTTGCCCCGGCGGATAGACACCACCCATGCCGGACACAGGGCCTATCTGCAAAAGATCTTCAAGATGCACAAGATCAAAGGGCGCTACGAGTTTGAAAATTTTTACGCGGCCCAATGTGCCTGGGAAGAGGGCATGGCCGAGAATATCAGCCAACACCTGCGCCGGAACGTCATGGTGGTCCTAGCGGGTAACGGCCACATTATTCGCAAATTCGGCATCCCCCAACGGGCGCACAAACGCACGGGAGCCTCATATCTCACGCTTTATCTGGCCACCCCCACCATGGAGGTGGCCAGGGGAGACGGCGATTTCATCTGGGTGGCGCCGCATACAAGCTAAGAAACCAGTAACTACTCAGCGTAATGGCAAAAAGCACAAAAAAAGCACGAACTGTAACCGCTCAGAGTGCTTTAGGTTCGGTCATTCAGATCTTTTCATAATAACATCGCTATATGGAAAGGCCTGAAGGGCCGAAGATGAAGTGCTCTGAAACTGTA
>CAZGPF010000302.1:0-2027 GCA_964527275.1 uncultured Desulfosarcinaceae bacterium | reverse complement strand
TTGGTACCTCAAAGGCCCGGCAACGCAGCAGATTCGGTGCCCTGTGAACGCTTACATTAGATTGAATCCAGATCATCACGGTTACTGATAACCAGGTCCACTATGCCATACTCTTTTGCCTCTTGGCCCGACATAAAATAGTCTCGGTCGGTATCCTTTTGAATCTGGGCCAGGTCTCTGCCGGTGTGCAGTTTGAGAATGGTATTGAGCGCCTCCTTCATGCGCAGGATCTCCCTGGCCTGGATCTCGATATCCGATGCCTGGCCCTGAAACCCGCCCATAGGCTGATGGATCATAATGCGCGCATTGTTCAGCGCATACCGTTTTTTAGGAGTACCCGCCGCCAGCAGCAGGGAGCCCATGCTGGCCGCCTGGCCGATGCAGATGGTGGTGATGTCAGGTTTGATGTACTGCATGGTGTCATAGACCGCCAGCCCCGCCGTGACCACTCCGCCCGGTGAATTGATATAAAAATTGATGTCCTTGTCTGGATCTTCCGACTCGAGGAACAGTAATTGGGCAATCAGCAGGTTGGCCACCTCATCATTGATGGCGGTTCCCAAAAATATGATGCGATCCTTGAGCAGGCGGGAGTAGATGTCATAGGCCCTCTCTCCGCGGCTGGTCTGGTCAATGACCATTGGTATGATTGGCACGCTGTCGCTCCTTATGGATAGTGGGTTGCGATTATGGGTCGTGGTACAAATTGAACCGTCATGCGGCCGTCCCGGTCGCTTGCCCGTCTTACGCTTTATCAACCACCTCGGCACCACCTGTATCTTCGGTGGGGGCATCGCTTTGCTGTTTCGGCTCGACCGTCATGATTTGGCTGCTCTCCATGATAAGCTTCAATGCCTTCTTTTCAAGTAGCGCCCTTTCAAGATATTCCAGCCTCCCCATTTTCTGATCGAAGTGCTCTTTGACCTTCTCAATCGGTTGCCCGGTAGTATCGGCCAGATCCTGAAGGCCTTGATCCATCTCCTCGTCCGAAAGACTCAGGGACTCCTGCTCAATCAATTTTTCCATGATCATGAAGCGACGCACCTGTTTTTTTGCCGTCGGACGATACTTCTCTTCAAGTCCTTCCTTGGTTAGGCCGACATCTTCCAGGGTGCGATTGTTCTGGGCTATAGAGCGTTCGGTATCGCTGACAGTAAGCCCCAGCTCGTACTCCACAAGGCTTTCTGGGACTTCGAAGTCGGTCTGAGCGAGCAGATGCTGAAACACCTGCTCGTTGAGCTCCTGTTCGCTGCGTTTCTGATAGCCTTCGAGCAGATCCTCCTTGATCATGGTTTTCAAACTCTCCAGAGAATCGAATTTGTCGCTGATGCTCCTCGCAAATTCATCATCGAGCTCTGGAACGACCTCCTCACGGATTTCATTGAGTTTTACCTTCAAAATGAGCTCCTGACCTGCCAGCTCCTTCTTGAAATATTCCTTATCAAAGGAGACTTCAATATCTCTCTCTTCACCGGCCCGCATGCCCAGGAGCCCGGAATCCAGTTCTTTGACGATCCGGCCTGCGCCGACTTTCAAGGGTAAATTTTCGGTTTTGCGGGCAGCCGCGAACGGCTCGCCGGTTTTAAAACCTTCGTAGTCGATAATCGCCACATCGCCCTCGGCCAGCGGTCGCTGCTCATCGATTTTTCTATTTTTGGTGAAATTATTCTGTAACGCTGCAAGCTGGCCCGCCACATCCTCCTCCGATACTTCGTATACGGTTCTTTCCAGCTTGAGCCCTTTGTATTCGATATCTTCGATCTTGGGTCGCACCTCGACGATAACCTCAAAAGCAAAGGCGGTACGATCCTTGAGTTCGGGCGGATCGATCTCGGGGCTGCCGACGATTGTAAGGCCCGTCTCCCTTACGGCCTCGTTGAACGCCGACTGCGTCAACTCGAACCTGACCTCGGCATTGACACGCTTGCCGAAAAGACGCTCCAGGACCGACCGGGGAACTTTTCCGGGACGAAAGCCTTTGACTTTGGAACTCTTTTTTAGTTCGGCGTAGGCGCTGTTAAATTCGC
>CAZGPF010000301.1:0-2027 GCA_964527275.1 uncultured Desulfosarcinaceae bacterium | reverse complement strand
CGTTACAGTTCGTGCTTTTTTTGTGCTTTTTGCCATTACGCTGAGTAGTTACAAGGATAGTTAATGGAGAACCTCTTAAGCCTGTTCATCAATTCGGTTTTCGTGGGCAATATCCTGCTGGCCTACTTTTTGGGCATGTGCTCCTATCTGTCGGTCTCCAATAATCCCCAGACATCTTTCGGGCTGGGGCTGGCCGTGACCTTCGTGTTGACCATCACCACCCCGGCCAACTGGCTGGTCTACACCTTCCTGCTGGCACCCGGGGCCCTCGATTGGGCCGGACTGCCCGATATCGACCTGAGTTATCTAAAATTGGTGCTGTTCATCGCCGTCATCGCCGGCATGGTCCAGGTGGTGGAGATGGTCATCGACCGCTATTCCCAGGCGTTATACAATGCCCTGGGGGTCTTTCTACCCCTGATCACCGTCAATTGCGCCATTTTGGGGGCCTCCCTGTTTATGGTGGAACGCCGCTACACCTTTGGCGAAAGCGTGGTCTACGGCTTTGGCTCGGGACTCGGCTGGATGCTGGCCATCGTCTCCATGGCCGCAGTGATGAAGAGACTGCGCTATGCCGATGTGCCTGCGGGGCTGGAGGGGTTCGGCATCCGCATGATCGTCACCGGCCTGATGGCCATGGCCTTCATGCTCTTCTCGGGGATCACGTTATGACTTTCGACCCCGCAATCTATCTCGTCAGCCTGGCGGTCTTCATGGGAGTAGTCCTCTTCCTGGTGAGCATCCTGCTGCTGGTGGAAAGACAGTTGACCGTCAAGGGCGACTGCCGCATCCTGATTAATGACCATGAAGGCAGAAGCGTCAACGCTGGTGCCGGCAACACGCTGCTGAGCGCCTTAGGGGCAAACAAGATCTACCTTCCCAGCGCCTGTGGCGGCAAAGGCACCTGCGGTACCTGCAAGTGCGTGGTAAAAGAGGGCGGGGGCGATATTCTGCCCACCGAACTATCCCTGGTCAACCGCAAGGAGCGCAAAGAGCAAGTCCGCCTAGCCTGCCAGGTCAAGGTAAAACAGGATTTACAGATCCAGATCCCGGATGCGATCTTCAACATCAAAAAATACCGCACCACGGTGGTCTCCAACGACAACGTGGCCACATTTATCAAGGAGCTGGTGCTCAGGCTCGACCCCGGCGAGCACCTGAAGTTCAAGGCCGGCGCCTTTATCCAGATCGACATCCCGGAGTATGCAGCCGCATTCAAGGATTTCAGCATCAGCGAAAAGTACAAGGCGGCATGGAAACAGTACAATCTGCTGGCCCTCGAATCGGGCTCCGACGAGTCGGTCAACCGGGCCTACTCCCTGGCCAATCCACCGGCTGAATCCGATCTTCTCCAGTTCACCATTCGCATCGCGACGCCACCCCCGGGCATGGCCGATGCGCCGCCCGGCGTGGGATCTTCCTATGTTTTCAACCTGAAACCCGGTGACCGCGTCACGGTGAGCGGGCCCTACGGCGAGTTTTTCGCCCGGCCCACCCAACGCGAAATGTGTTTCCTGGGCGGGGGCGCGGGCATGGCCCCGCTGCGCAGCCACGTACTCCATCAACTGCTCACCGAGAAGAGTGGCCGGCGCATCACCTTCTGGTACGGCGCCCGCTCCCGCAGTGAGCTGTTCTACCACGAGGAGTTCAAAGCCCTGGAGCGGCAATTCGGTAACTTCAGTTATCATGTCTCCCTCTCCTCCCCGCAACCCGAAGATCGGTGGGACGGTCTCGTGGGTTTCATTCACAAGGCGGCCCACGACCTCTACCTTACCGACCATGAAGATCCCACGGAAATCGAATACTACCTATGCGGACCGCCTCCCATGGTAGCGGCGGTGGAAAAAATGTTGTACGATCTGGGCGTAGAGTTCGACATGATCAGCTACGATAAATTCGGTTGAGACACATCTGCCTCAGCGGTATGCATAGTTAACCAGCGGTCGTTGGCCGCATCGCATAACCGAAGAATTATTGTAACTACTCAGCGTAATGGCAAAAAGCACAAAAAAGCACGAACTGCAACA
>CAZGPF010000300.1:0-2046 GCA_964527275.1 uncultured Desulfosarcinaceae bacterium | reverse complement strand
TTTGAGGTACCAAAGTACATCTGCTTTGCCCCGACGCCTTGCATATCCGGCACCTAAGCAAACGCTTACAGTCTGTAGCTTATCACCTCTTATGCACTTTTACCCCCTGAACGGGCACTCTATCAGTATCTCCTTGTCTCAGTATTCTCCAATTTCATAGGGCATCTTACACAAGCTTAGGTCTCTTTTTGTCCACATGTTCTGGAACTGTGTTACCGATTTCATTCACGGCCATGCTGATAGGGAAAAAGGGTCACCACTCCCCTCCCATTAAGGGGTCCGGTATACCGGCCTGGGCGAACCCCTTTTTTCTGAGCTGGCAGCTGTCGCAGCGGCCGCAGGCCAGGCCCTCGGGGGTGGGGTCATAGCAGCTCCGGGTGATTGAGTAATCGACCCCCAGAGACGAACCTTTTTGGATGATTTGAGCCTTGCTCATATTGATCAGGGGAGTTCTGATTTTGATCCGTGCGCCGTCCTCGATCCCGGCCTTAGTGGCCAGTGCGGCCAGGCGTTCAAACGCCTGGATGAATTCCGGTCGGCAGTCGGGGTATGCGCTGTAGTCTATGGCATTGACGCCAATGAAAATATCTTCGGCCCCGA
The DNA here is from genome assembly GCA_964527275.1 of uncultured Desulfosarcinaceae bacterium. Lineage (GTDB taxonomy): Bacteria > Desulfobacterota > Desulfobacteria > Desulfobacterales > Desulfosarcinaceae > JARRKU01. The sequence continues at coordinate 1,446 of CAZGPF010000300.1, read as the reverse complement.
TCACTTCGGCCCATCCCAGGGCGCAGGAGAGAAAGATAGTGTTTCTGGCCGGCACATAGGTAATCGGGATATCGCCGCGCATCCGGCGTTCATCGCGATCCTTGGGCACGTCGATAGGCGCTGTGAGGGCCGAGCCGCCGAACAGTTTCAGGTCGATATCGAGGACCACGTGTTTTCGTGCGCCCATTGCGGCGGCCACCTTCGCGGCGGCCTCCAGTTCGATGCCATGGCGCTGGCCGTAGTTGAAACTGAGGCTGTAGATCTCGAATCCTCGTGACTTGGTAATCGCCATCACGGTGGTTGAATCCAGACCGCCGCTGGACAGGACGATGGCTCTCTTTCTGGCCGGCATCAAAATTGGACTATACCCCTCTCTGGTCCGGGTCCCAGATCTGCTTGTGGATCTGTAACTGCAACCGGACATCGAGCCGGTCATCTAATATCCACCGGGCCAGGTCGCGCGCGGGCTGTCTGCCGAATACAGGTGCAAAGTGGATCGGCCCAACATGCTTACGGGCTTCAAAAGATTCGATGATCCCGCAGGCAAAAGCATAGTCCGCCTCATCGCCGATCACAAATTTAAGCTCGTCACCGGGTGTCAGGCGGTTCAGGTTTTGCAGGTCATTGCTGGCCTCTTCTCCACTGGATGGACACTTGATATCCACCACGCGAGTGCAGCGGGTACTCACCAAGTCGATATCCAGGCTACCATTGGTTTCGACGAGCACCTGAAAGTCATTATCGAGCAGCCGTCGCGCCAGGCGCGGCGTATCCGCCTGCATTAAAGGTTCACCGCCCGTGATCTCGACAAGACCAACACCGTAGGATTGGACCAGCTCCACGATCCAGTCGATCCTCCGGGACCGGCCTTGCTCATAGGCATGGGCGCTATCGCAATAGGCGCACCTGAGATTACAGCCGGAGAGCCGCACGAAAACGCAGGGCCGGCCGGCATGGGTCGATTCGCCCTGGAGGCTGTAAAAGATCTCGTTGACCATGAGAGCCATCTACTCCTCCCAATAATAAGCGCCGGCGCCGGGAGTCTCGCCGACCTTGACCCTGGAAATCTTCACATCCTCATCATTGAGCTTACCGCTCAACCCCTTATAAATGAACCGAGCGATATTCTCCGATGTGGGATTGATCCCCTTAAAATCGGGCAGCTCATTGAGGTTGCGATGATCGAGATCATCGAGCAGGTCCTCGAGAGATCGCTTGATAAGCCTGAAATCGACACCCATACCGAGCGCATCGAGTCTTTTACACCGAGCATAGACCTCGATCATCCAGTTGTGACCGTGGATGCGCGCACAATCACCGGCATAACCCTCAATCGCGTGGGCCGCAGAGAAGTGAGATTTAACGAAAAGTTCAAACACCCCACCCATGAAACCCCCCTCAATTAGAATTCGATTCCGCAAGTAGTTGCCGGGTTAGTAAGTACCG
>CAZGPF010000299.1:0-2055 GCA_964527275.1 uncultured Desulfosarcinaceae bacterium | reverse complement strand
CAATAGATAAGGATTCATAAACTCAGATCTTCCCGTACTTGGTACCCATTGTATAGAGCACCTTAATTTCAAGGCGTAACTCTCCCTGGTCAACCAGGGCCTGGACCTCTTCCAGGTGAGCGGCTTTAAATTCCTGCCGCCGCTGGTCGGGGAGCTGCTCCACCAGAGAGCGAGAACCGCTATTCCAGATGATATCCCACCACTGGGCGGTAGTGAAAATCTTGAAACCCATATCCTTGTGGTAGATTTGGATGTTGCTTAAGCCGGCGGATCGGAACAGATTCCTGCAGGCCTCCGCCGAAGCCGTCCTGCGCTGTGTAAATTTGGGGATTTCCACGCCATAGGACTCCAGGCGTTCAAGGAACATGTCGCTCAGGGGGGCGAAGAGTTGCCTGGTAAAAGTGGTAACGAGTATTTTACCTCCCCGTCTCACCTTGGCGGCAATGTGGCGCAGCAGGCCGGTCATATCTTCCACAAAGAAAATGCAGAAGGAACAGATGGCCAGATCGAAATAGTCGTCGTCAAACTCCAGGGCCTGCATATCCATCTGGCTGAATTTGACATTCTTAATCTTCATGGCGTCCCGCTTCTCTTCCGCCATGGCCAGCATGCCGGAAGAAAAATCGATGCCCTGAACCCGGCCCATGGTCAGATAGCGCGATATCTCCATGGCCGCGTGCCCCGTCCCGGTGGCCACGTCCAGCACGATCTCATTTCCCCTGAGATCGAGAAGCGATATCATCTGTTTGGCGCTCTGAAGGAAAAACCGCAGCGAGGGGTTGTCGTAGCCCTGGGCCACGGTGTCGAACGTCTGCTTTAACATGGCCTTGCGTTCTTCTGCGTCCATTGCGGCTCCTCCAGGGGTTTGCGGCGCATACGGTGATCTCCGGGCTAGAGATATCGCTTGCCAGGAAAGTTCTTATAAACCCTGCGCGCCAAGCCAGGCTCTGTGCATTAAAAGCGGCTGATGAGAATCGCGGGAATCCGCCGCGCAGCCAGAGTTCATGCCAGCCATGCTTTCCGACTTGGGCGTATCGCAGCCAGAAAGTGCGACGCCTGCGACCCTTACCGTCAGGGTTTGGGAAAGCTCCCTGACGACTTGGGGCCAGACGCGGTTTTCGATGTTAATACTCATAGAATCCCCGCCCGGCCTTGCGGCCCAGCCAGCCGGCGGCCACATATTTTCGCAGCAGCGGGCAGGGGCGGTACTTGGAATCCTTGAACCCCTCGCAGAGGGTCTCCATGGTGGCCAGGCAGGTGTCGAGGCCGATTAGATCGGCCAGGGCCAAGGGTCCCATGGGGTGGTTCATGCCCAGTTGCATCACCGTGTCGATGGCCTCGCGCCGGCCCACGCCGTGGTAGAGGGCGAAGATGGCTTCGTTGATCATGGGCATCAGGATGCGGTTAGCGATAAAGCCGGGATAGTCGTTGGCTTCGGCGGGCACCTTGCCTAACCTCTGCGCCAGCTCCCAGGTGGTCCTGAAGGTCGTATCGGAGGTGGCCAGGCCGCGGATCACCTCCACCAGTTTCATCAGCGGCACGGGGTGCATGAAGTGCATGCCGATGACCTTGTGCGCACGGCTGGTGGCTGCGGCAATGCGACCGATTGGAATGGAAGAGGTGTTGCTGCTCAAAATTGTCTCTGGAGCGCAGAGGCTGTCGAGGGTCTTGAAGATCTCTCTCTTGAGCGACTCGCTCTCGGCGGCGGCCTCCACAACGAAATCCACGCACGCCAGATCTTCCAAACCCACACAGATGTCGATACGGGACAGCGCGGCAGCCTTATCCCCAGCCGACAGCTCGCCCTTGGCCACGCCTCTGCTCAAAAAATGGTCAATGGTGTCCCGACCGCGTCGCACGATTGCATCTTCGATGTCACTCATGACCACGCGCAAGCCGCTCCGGGCGGCTACCTGGGTGATCCCCGCGCCCATCTGGCCCGCGCCGACAACACCCAATGTCTTGATATGCATGTATGAATCCTTTGGAGCTTGAAATTTGGTAACTACTCAGCGTAATGGCAAAAAGCACAAAAAAAGCACGAACTGTAACGAT
>CAZGPF010000298.1:0-2060 GCA_964527275.1 uncultured Desulfosarcinaceae bacterium | reverse complement strand
CCCACATTCTACGATTCGCGCACCCGGGTAAGCCGTGATGTTTTTGCGCGGCTTCAAAGTGATGAACGATACAAGAAGATGCTTTTCGAAACCGTGGTGCGGACCAACACCACCATCGCCGAAAGCGCGGCCGTGGGCAAACCCGTGGTCTTCTACCGCAAGAGAAGTTTCGGTGCCCTGGACTACCGCAACCTGGCAAAAGAGTTGATCCGTAGAGCTTGAGCCATCACTGCTTTGCAACCAATTGTGCCAGATGCTCCCTGGCGAATTCTATTTCTGAATCCAGAGAGAGGGCTAGGTGGTAGTATTCCACGGCCTTGGCATCTTCACCCATGGCGCGGTAGTTGGCGGCGATGTTGGCATAGTCGATGGCCGAACTGGGGTCTATGGCAATCAGTTTTCGGAAGCAGTCGATGGCCTGGTCGTGGGCCTGCATCTTAAAATGACAATAACCCAGCAGGTTTAATGTGTCGGTGCGTTGGATATCGATGGCGTGACCTTTTTCCAGCGCTTCCAGGGCAGTGCTATATTGTTCCAGCTCTTTATGGCAGAGTCCCAGGTAGGTGTAGACGGCGGCCATGTCTTCGGTTGGCGGCTCGAGCCGCAGGGCCTTGTTTAAAAAGTCGATGGCGGTCTGGTAATCCCCCTGGTTGAGATGGACCTGGCCGATGTAGAACTGCAGATAGTATTTGCCGGGCAAGCGGGCGTCCATGTCTTGAAGTTTTTTCAGCGCCTCCTGGGCAGGATTCGATTCCGTAACTATTTTGGCCATGATCATGCCCACGGAGGAGTGTGCGGCACGTTCGCGGAATTGGGCGCCGGGAATAATGGTGTAGAAGGCTGGAATATCCAGGACGGCATGGCGGATATCGACCACGAATAGATCCATATTGCGTTGGGCCAGGGCGTCGATACAGTTTTGGACTTCGATTTTTATATTTTTGTCACCTAGTTCGGGAAGGTCTTGGAGAGCGGCGGTCCGACCGGGATCAGTTACGTATCGGGCCGCTTCAAGCCGCTGGAATTTAGGCAGACCGCTGGCCACATAATTTCCGCCGCTGTTGAAATCGCCGGCCAGTTGCGCCACTTCGGTTAATGCACGACAAAGTGCTTTAGTCGCGCTGGGCGTGGTGCCGGCCGTCCACACAATTTCACTGCTAGACGGAAAGGTGCCGGGGTCCCAGGCCAGGGCCCCTACACTGGGAATGCCCATGGCGAGGGTAAAGTCGGAGAGGCACAACTCGACGCCGGCGGTCTTGAATCTGCCGATCAACTCCTTGGCCACTGGATCATGGATCGATTCAACCCTGATGCGTGGCGTTTTGATTTGATCGCGGCTGATTAGGCAGCAGACGTGTCGCTCCACTACTTCGCAGATTCCCTGGCAAAGGGCCTCCTCAATGCAATTACCGGCGCAAGAGCCGTTGAATTGATTGATCGTCCAGAACCAGTTGAAGGGCAGCATAGTCGTCTCGCCGCTGGTCAGGTTGTCGGCCCAACACCAGTTCAGGGGCAATTGGGCGAACAATTCGGAGAGGACCTCCAGATCACCAGAAGTGTCACCCACCGATTGGGCAATATACTCAAAGTCGAGGGATGGCTCCTTGAGCTCTGCCTGGGGGCCGTGGAGATAGTTTTTCCGATCGCGAAGGTAGCAAAACAGGCTGAACCGTTCGCCCAACTCCATCACGGCACTGGCCTGAGCCTGGGCCGGCGTGGCACCTTTGCCCATCTGTTTATAATTGCCGATGACAGCCCTGGCTTCGGGGCCGCAGATGCTGAAATAGACAGGGATACCGAGCCGGCCGTTATCAATCCGCGTGATATCCTCCAGGATATCCAGATTGTTCAAGGCCAGGCGGCGTTTAAACCGTTCGACGGTCTCTTCGGGCGTCATGATCTTGTCTTGATCATGACAATATTGTTTGAACGCGGCTTTCAATCGAATGGGGTCGGGGCGATGCATCTTGTTTCCCTCAAGTCGGGTCTCATAGTCATTAACTTGATGAGTAACTACTCAGAGCACTTCATCTTCGGCCCTTCAGGCCTTTCCATATAGC
>CAZGPF010000297.1:0-2110 GCA_964527275.1 uncultured Desulfosarcinaceae bacterium | reverse complement strand
GCAAAGTTTCCCCTGCCGCAGGAAAAGGGGGTCAGGAGACCGCCTGCAGATGATTTGCGAAAATGATCATCTTAAAAATAAAAAGAGGCACCACCAAGGGAGAGGAATTTTGAGATTGTCCAAATGGGGATCGGAAAAAAGCCATCATGTTCGATGCACGCTATCGTCTTAAACTCGATTTACAGCGCCGCAGCGGGCTCTACAGGAACCCTTTGCCAATTGACCGGCGGGATGGCAAATATATCTATAGCCACGGTGCGCGGCTCATCAACATGGCTTCCAACGACTATCTGGGGCTGGGGACTTCACCTTCCCTGAGGCGTAAAGTCGCCGACAATTTCAAGCGCTACGGCAGCTCCTCCTCTTCGTCGCGGCTGGTCGCGGGCAATTTCAGGCTGCTCAACGAGGCCGAGAAGGCTTATGCCGACTATTTTGGTTATGAAGAGGCGCTCTTTTTTCCCAGCGGCTATCAAGCTAACATGGGGGTGCTCGCCACCATGTTTGAAGCCGGGGACAGGGTGCTGTTCGATAAACATATTCACGTCAGCAGCGTCAAGGGCCTGAAGCTTGCCGGCGCAACCTTGTACGGCTACAACCACAACTGTTTTTCGCACCTTGAGAAGCGGCTGCCAGGAGGGCCAAAGCAGGCCGCAGTTGTGACCGAGTCTCTGTTCAGCATGGATGGTGACGCATTGGATGTGCAGGCCTTGTGGGCATTGAAACAGCGCTACGGCTTCATGTGTGTCGTCGATGAGGCCCATGCTTTCGGAGCTTTGGGCCCGGGTGGTCGCGGGTTGGCCCGGGATGTCGCCGATGTTGCCGTGGGCACTTTCGGCAAGGCCCTGGGCCTCTTTGGCGCGCTGGTGTTGCTCTCCGCCGAGTTGAAAGACTTTTTAGTAAATTTTTCCTCTCCCCTGATCTACACCACGGCACTGCCCGAGGCCCATGCGGCATCGGCCTTCGATGTTCTGGAGCAGATGGCGCAATGCCGGGCCGAGAGGAGATCTTTGAGCGAGCTGAGCCGATGGCTCAGGGGGCAGTTGAGAGACGCAGGCTTTTCCGTCTCTGGCGATGCCCACATTGTGGCACTGGAGATCGGCGATGAGGCTGCAGCCGTTCAGACGGCGCAACGCCTGTATGATAGCGGTTTCTTTGTGCTGCCGGCGCGTTATCCCACGGTGCCGTTGCAGCGGGCCATCCTGCGCCTCAGCCTCACTTGTCTGCATACCCAGGCGGACGCAGCCCAATTCATGGATGCCCTGAAGGAGGCTTATGCTCCACATGCCTGATCTTCTGATTGTGGGTACCGACACCGGCGTGGGCAAAAGCGTGGTCTCCCTGCTGACCATGCAGCTGCTTTTTCAGAACGGCTACGCGCCTTTCTATGTAAAACCCTTTCAGACCGGCTGCCGGGACGCCCATGCTGCGCAGAGCGACGCCGCTTTCGTCTACCGCCACACCGCAGCCCTTTGCCAGAGCGATGCGGCGCGTTCGGTGATCTATTGCCACCCCAACCCCAAGGCCCCATACTTTGCCGCCCGCGATGCCGGGGAGCGCATCGACCTGGATGTCGTCATCAGCCGCATGCGACAATATCGCAAGCGGCACCAGCCGCTGGTGGTGGAGGCAGCCGGCGGCTTGATGGTGCCGCTGACAGGTAATCTGATGGTGATTGATATTATCGGACGCCTGGAATGCCGGCCCCTGCTGGTGGCCCGCGCCGGCCTGGGCACCATCAACCATACCCTGCTCTCTATCGATGCCTTGCGCCGCAAGGGATGGCCGCCTGTGGGGGTGGTGTTTTCGGAGCCTGGCGGTCGTGAGGCCGACCCGCGACTGACGGCGGAAAATATGAGGGCCGTGGAGTCCTACGGCGCTGTCGAGGTCAGCGGGGTGATTCCCCGCATCAAAGATTTTAAGAGGCCTTCGGCGGCCGCGCTTGCTCCGCTAAAGAGGCTCTTATTCTCCGGGAAGCATTAAGTCAGACCTTCTTTTTTGCGCTGAAATTGAAATCTGAGGATCTGAATTTCATATTCAGGGGAGTATCTTGATCTGCTGTAACTACTCAGAGTACTTCATCTTCGGCCCTTCAGGCCTTTCCATATAGCGA
>CAZGPF010000296.1:0-2110 GCA_964527275.1 uncultured Desulfosarcinaceae bacterium | reverse complement strand
CGTGAAATCGACATACGCTTTCCCCTAAAAAGCGCTTCCCTCTATTTGCGCTTGGCATGACAAGAGGTACATTCACGGGACGCCGGCTTCTCGAGACCCATTTGGTCATGACATTTAATGCATTGTTGATGATAGGCCGCCAAAAGGCCCGGCCGCATCAAGTTGAGGCCCTCGGAGGTGCGCCCGTGGCAACTGGCGCATTGAGGCGGCTTGTCCGTGGCTGGACTGTTGTGGTGGCACCCCTGACACAGGGTGGTGGCCTCGGCGTGAAAGTATTGCGCCAGCTGGCTGCCTTTTAAGGCTTGGGTGAGTTTCAACACGATCCGGCGATGGGGCATCACCACCGCTTCAAAATAGTTGACCAAAGATTTGATGACCACCGTATCGGGTATGCGGTCGAGCGCCATTGGTTCGGTGACTGACCGGCGGGAGGCCAGTAAACGCTCGGCGACCGTCTGGATCTCCGTAGTCTCGGCCGGAGCGGGATTAACAGCCTTCGTAGAGATATGGCAAGTCTGGCAGGCGGCTTGGGAAGCCAATGATTTTCCCTGGGGGATGCTGCTGTGGCAGCCGGCGCAGGCCGGTTTAGCCTGTTGCCGACGGTGGCAGCCGACGCAACTAGCTTGAGCGTCCCGTTGGTGCATGGCCTGGACCAGGGATACCTGCCCGCCATCATCATTGCCGAGGATGCCATGGCATGCGGCGCACAATGTCAGACTGGCGTGGTGGCAGACGCGGCAACTCTCATTATAGCCTTCGTGGGCCTGGTGATCGAAAGGCACCGGCGACATGCGATTGGTCGCAGGCACGCGATTATCCTTGGACGCCACAGTCTTGATCAGCACGCGGGAAGGCTGGCCACGTTTCATGCGGGGCACATCGGTCAGCTTCTCTATCAGCGCCTGGTGGCGTGGATCGTGGCAACCTGCACACTGCACTGGACCGGCATTTTTGTGCATGGATCTCAACTCCTGGTGGCAGACCACACAGGCTTGATGGGATGCGGCTCTATTGGAGATGCGATTTTCCTCACTCCTGGCCCCATGGCAGTATAGGCAGGCCCCCTCCTTGCCTTGGGCGTAAAACAGTTTCTTGGTCTGGGCATCGAACTGGTGATGGCACTTCTCGCACTTGTTGTCGTTCGCTTTCACATGGCGGTAATGCAGCGACTTGTCCAGAGCCATGGGCCGTCGATTTGGGAGGGCGGCACCCTTTTTCGGATGGCACTCGCCGCAGGTCACCGGGCCTGTGGCAGCATCGGTACCAGAACTCTCCTTATGGCAGGCGATGCACTGGTCATGGTAGATATCCATCACCGTCCGGCGGTCCGTGTCTTCCAGGCGTTTGAATTTTAAAATCAGTTTCGCTGCCGCCATCTCATGACACGCGCGGCAGTCCCGACCCTGTTTGGCCACAGCCTGGGTATGCTTGTCATGCAAAAACGGCACTGCGGGACGCTCCAGGGCCCTGAAAGTCTTGAGGCCGTCAATTAAAATCAGATCGGCGCGTCGTGCTTGTGCCGGCGTGGTCTCGTCGACCATGGCCGTCGCGGTCAGCACGCCGGTCGAGACCAGGACCCCGCAAAGCAAAATACCAATCAAGAATGGGTAGCTTATTTTTTCCCCCATAGTTCCATTGCCTTGCATTAATCTTGCTTGGCGCCCGGAGGGTCAGCCTCCAGCTCGTTTTTACCCGCCAATTCAGCCAGTTCATTGGTGTTGAGAAGGTCCTGCATGGATGTATCGTCATAGATCCGGTAAGCAGCGGACTGCACTTTATGCCACAGCAAGGCAAAGGCGCACTGATCGATAAAAGGGCATGCTTGCCTGGATACACAGGCGATACAGCGGGAGAGGTTTTGATCTTTCTGCATGTAGCGCAGCACGTCCCCCACAGAGGTCTGGGCCGGCGTTCTCACCAGAGAGTAACCACCGTAAAAACCACGCTTTGACTCTACGATGCCACTGCCTTTGAGCTGATTGAGGATCACCTCGAGAAACCGTCGCGGTATGGCTTGGGCCGAGGCGATGGCCGAGATTTTAACCGGACCCTGCCCCTCGCGTTTCGCCAGTTCGTATATGGCGCGTAGCGCATATTGGCCCTTTTTTGG
>CAZGPF010000295.1:0-2123 GCA_964527275.1 uncultured Desulfosarcinaceae bacterium | reverse complement strand
GTAGCTTATCACCTCTTATGCACTTTGACCCCCTGAACGGGTACGTGGCCCGTCTCCATGGGCGAACCATGCAACCTGCAATTTGAAGCGGCGCGGCCGGAAGGATCGATCCATAAATCATGAGCCAGGTTATACTCCGAGGGGCCGGTGATTTTAGGGGCCCCAAACCCGAAATCCTGGCCCCGGCGGGTAGCCGGGAGGCCTTTTTGGCGGCCCTGGCCGCTGGTGCCGATGCCGTATATTGCGGTCTCAAATCTTATTCGGCCCGCATGGCCGCCAGGAATTTTACCGTGGAGGAGCTGGCCGCCCTCTCTCCCCTGGCCCGCGAGGAGGGTGCCCGCATCTATTTGACGGTCAACACTCTGCTGAAGCCGGACGACCTGCTGCCCCTGGGACGTCAATTGGAACAGGTCCAGCGGCACGTTCAACCCCAGGCCCTGATCGTCCAGGATCTGGCGGTGGCCGAGCTGGCCAGGCAGGCCGGCTACACGGGCGAGCTACACCTCTCCACCCTTGCCAATGTTAGTACTGCCGCCGTGCTGAAGCTCCTGCCCAAGGCCCTGGGAGTGCGGCGCGTGGTGCTGCCCCGAGAGCTGGACATCGAAGAGGTCAAGCTGATGGCCGCGGCCTCTCCCCCGGAGCTTTCTCTGGAGATTTTTATCCATGGCGCGCTCTGTTACGGCGTATCGGGCCGTTGCTATTGGAGCAGCTATCTTGGCGGCAAGAGCGGCCTGCGCGGGCGCTGCGTCCAGCCTTGCCGGCGACGCTACCAGCAGGGAGAGCGCCGGCAGCGCCATTTCGCCTGCCACGATCTGAGTCTGGATGTGCTGGTCAAGGCTTTGGCCGCGGTGCCCCGCATCGCTGCCTGGAAGATCGAGGGTCGCAAAAAAGGCCCCCACTATGTCTACTACACCACCACAGCCTACAAAATGCTAAGGGATGAAGGCCGGGACCCCAAGGTCAAGAGAGCGGCCGTTCAACTTTTGGAACAGGCCCTGGGACGTCCTGGCACCCACTACAATTTTCTGCCCCAACGTCCCCAAAATCCGATAGACACCAGCAACCCCACAGGATCGGGGCTACTGGCCGGCACTGTCCATGGGGGCCGCCAAAAACCTTATGTCGTCCCGCGCCTCGATCTGCTGCCCCACGACAAGCTGCGTATCGGCTATGAAGACGACGCCGCCCACCAGACCATCGAGATTTCCAGGGCCGTGCCCAAAAAAGGTAGATACTATTTTAAACTGTTTCGGGGACGTAAACCGGCCAAAGGCACGCCGGTCTTCCTGATCGACAGGCGGGAACCGTTTCTTGCCCAACGGATCGAGAGCTTGAATCGCCGCCTGGCGCCTGTGGAAAAGCCGCTCGACACGACAAATGCCTTTACCTTGCGGCTGCCGCCAGGCAGCCCCCGCAAGCCCCATGTCCGCTATATGCACCTTCTGCGCAAGCCGGGACGACATATGCGCCGGACCAGCATGGCCCGCTGGCTGGAGATCGAGAATCCCCTGGATGCCAAAGCCAGAGAGCCGGTCCACGCCTGGTGGTGGCTGCCGCCGACGATCTGGCCGGCGGAGGAGCACCTGTGGCGGCGGCATCTATCCGATCTGTTGCGCGCCGGCGCGCGTCGTTTTGTGCTCAACGCGCCGTGGCAGATGGCCTTGTTCAGACGGCCCCGGGGACTCAACCTATGGGCGGGTCCCTTTTGTAACCTGGCCAACCCCCTGGCCATCCGCGCGTTCAAGAATCTGGGGGGACAGGGGGTGATCGTCAGCCCCGAGTTGGGCAAAGGCGATTATGAAATCCTGGGTGCCAAGAGCCTCCTGCCGTTGGGAGTGGTTACGGCAGGATTCTGGCCCTTGTGTGTTTCGCGGGTGCTGGACGAGGAGCTTAAAACAGGCAAAGGCTTTGTCAGCCCCAAAGGGGAGACGGGCTGGGTGCGACGGTACGGTCGCTTACACTGGGTATACCCAAACTGGAGAGTCGATCTGCGGTCCGTGCAGAGTCAACTGGTGGGGTTCGGTTATCGCCTCTTCGTCAACCTGGATGAACCGGTGCCCGGGGGTGTGAAGATCAAGCCGCGACCGGGATTGTGGAACTGGAACATCGGATTAAAATAGTTG
>CAZGPF010000294.1:0-2128 GCA_964527275.1 uncultured Desulfosarcinaceae bacterium | reverse complement strand
ATCGCTATATGGAAAGGCCTGAAGGGCCGAAGATGAAGTGCTCTGAGTAGTTACCTTTTTTCTTACACTTCCCGACCGTTAAGCATCGCTCGAACCGATAAAAAACAGCAGAGATGGTGCCCTCGCGGGTGCGGAGCCCGGCGTTGATGATGACAATAGCGCTCCAGCTTTTGCATCGACAGGGTGAGATGAGGAGTTTGCCATGACCGGTTCCAGAAGCCGCCAACGGAAGCTTTTAAGTTTTATCTTTTCTCTGATCTGCGGCGGACTGATATTGGTTGCGGTCTTGCCGACATTGAGTTGGGGCGCGACCGCCGTTGCAACCGGCCATGCGAGCGAACAGCACGCCGCGAGTGGTGGTCACGGAGGGCATAACCTGGGGGTTGACCTGCCGCTTTGGAGCTGTCTGCCCTTTGCCGGCATGCTGCTCTCCATTGCCCTCTGGCCGCTGGCCGCGCCGCACTATTGGCATCACCATTTTGGGAAAATTTCCGCTGCCTGGGCCTTGTGCCTGGCCGTGCCCTTCGTCGTAATATTCAAATCCCTGGCCCTCTATGAAATTCTCCATATTCTGCTGGCCGACTATGTGCCCTTCATCATCCTGCTCTGGTCGCTCTACACCGTCTCCGGCGGCATATTGCTGCGTGGCACGCTACGCGGCACCCCCATCGTCAACCTGGCGATGCTGCTGGTGGGCACTATCCTGGCGTCGTGGATGGGGACCACCGGCGCGGCAATGCTGCTGATTCGGCCGTTTCTGCGCGCCAATAAAGATCGCCGCAACCGGACTTTCATGGTGGTCTTTTTTATCTTCCTTGTGGGCAATATCGGCGGTTCGCTAACCCCTCTGGGTGACCCGCCGCTTTTTCTGGGCTTCTTGCACGGGGTCGATTTTTTCTGGACCATGAAGATCAGCCCGCACATGTTGTGCATGGTTGTCCTACTCATGGGCGTCTACTTCGCCCTTGACACCTACCATTACTATAGGGAGAAATCGGGTGAGACCACTTCCGCCGCAAAGACCCACAGCTTAACGGAAAAGGCCAATCCCACCCGTCTGACGCTGGAGGGCGCCCACAACTTTATCTTTCTGGCCGGCATCATAGGGGCCGTGCTGTTCAGCGGCATAGTCGATTGGGGACAAGTAAACACCTTCGGAGTGCACCGCGGCGTCCAGGACTGGATGCGCGATACAATACTCATCGCCATGGGAGCGCTTTCATTGATATCCACCAGGGGAGCGATTCGGCAGGACAACGAGTTTACATGGTTTCCCATCCAGGAGGTGGCCTACCTCTTCGTGGGTATCTTCATCACCATGATACCGTGTCTGCTGATTCTCAAGGCCGGCGCGGACGGCGCCTTGGCCGTTTTGATTCACGGTGTCAAAGAGCCCTGGCACTATTTCTGGGCCACCGGCGTACTCTCCAGTTTCCTTGACAACGCGCCCACCTATCTGACGTTTTTCAATTCGGCCCTCGGCAGTTTCCACGCCGGCCTGCCCGAAGCCCAGGCCGTGGGCTTGTTGATGACCGAAAACAGCATATACCTGAAGGCGATTTCGGCCGGGGCCGTCTTCTTTGGCGCATGCAGCTATATCGGCAATGCGCCCAATTTCATGGTGCGCTCAATCGCCGAAGAGGCAGGCACACCCATGCCCAGTTTTTTTGGCTACATGTTGAAATACACCTTGATATTTCTGGTCCCCTGCTTTGTCATCGTCACACTGATTTTTTTCTGATTGCGGCGCAATGAACTATCAATTCCCCAACGGTCAGCCATGGCCGGAATAAATGGAATGCGGCATGAGCAAAATCCTGATTTATAGATGCCGAGGAAGCCAATCTCCGCGTGCTTTCGATCTTTTTGGGCAGGGTCACGCAGTAGTCACAGTTTGCAGGGGCGCAGCAAGAGTGTGGCCCCTTGAAAGCCAGATCCGGTCATCGACCGATCTCGATCCCGGCTTTGGAACCCAGATCATGGACCGGCGCATCACCGAGCAGTGCCTGCCCACTCTGGCGTCCACGGCACTGGATGCTTGCCAGAGCGACGAAAGTGTGAAAAAAACTGGCGGGCGGACATTAAATTAAGGTACCCGTTCAGGGGGTTGAAGTGCATAAAAGTTGAT
>CAZGPF010000293.1:0-2146 GCA_964527275.1 uncultured Desulfosarcinaceae bacterium | reverse complement strand
GTGCTTTTTGCCATTACGCTGAGTAGTTACGATATGTGTATGTATCCAGGTAAACCAAGCCTGAGCCAGAAATCAAAAAAAAACTAAACCATACTCATTTTGGATTGACAATAGTAAAACCAACCCTCGCCAGGGTTACTTCTTACATAGCAGGATATCACGGCAAAAATATGTTTCGCATCCCGACTCTTTGGGTGCTGATCCTTCGTGGGAGGAGTCTGTGATTGGTGGGCGGTTGGGCTCAAGTTACAGCCATCAGGTCAACTTCTCTTGCAATGCATTGAACTCGCATCTCAAGGCGAGGGCTTCGCCGTCAAAGGAGGTTTTGATCTTGTAAGGCAGGGTCTTAAACAATTTTATCATCGCCTGATTGTGGGGCGCCGTGTAGGCGATCAGCCCGGAGATGCCGTTCTGGCGGGCCGTCTCGGCCAGCTTGCGCAAGAAGATTTTGCCCAGCCCTTTGCCCTGGAAATCGGTGGACACCGTGAAGGCCACTTCGGCTATATTGTTGTCCATGAAGAGCAGGTACTCTCCGATGCCGACCACGCGATCAAAACCCGACTGGCCCACGACTCCGATGATGGTCAAGTCCTTGATGTAATCGGCCTGGGACTTACCTTCGACATCCGAGGTGCTGAAACAGGTCTTTTCATGAAAAAAGCGCAGAAATATGTCCTTCTTATCGAGGTTGTAGTAGTGCTCGCGAATGCGCCTTTCGTCCACGGGTTTGGCCGGCCGGATGGTTACGGCATGGCCGTCCACGGTGATGCACTCTTCGATATCAATAGGGTATACGGAGCGGGCCGACTCGCCCAGTTTGCGCTCGCTACCCACCATGCGGGCCTCTTTAGCGCTTTGAAACAACGCGTCCCGAAAATTGGGATGGGCGACGCTGATCAGGGCCATCACCCGTTCCTGGATGCTTTTACCGAACAAGTTGACCACGCCGTATTCCGTGGCCACATATTGGACGCTGTCGCGGGGCACTACGACGACATCACCTTCTAATTGCGGTATGATATTGCTTCTTGTTCCGTCGGCAGACGTGGAGGGCAGCATCAGAATCGATTTGCCCCCTGGAGAACGCCTGGCCCCGGTAACGAAATCGATGACTCCGGAGACGCCGGCATACATGGTCTGGGCCGAAGCCTCGGCCGTCACCTGGCCGGTCAGGTCGATGGACTTGGCCACATTCATGGAGGTCATGCGGTGGTGCTGGGAGATCACATGTGGATTGTTGACATATTCGGAAGGGTGGAATGCGATGGCCGGATTGTCATGCAGGAACTCATACAGGTCACGGCTGCCCAGGGCTGCCGAGGCCACCAGTTTGCCTTCGTTGATCCCCTTTTTGCGATTGTTGATCACGCCCAGGGCATACAAGGTCATGATGTCGTCGGTCAGGTACTGGGAGTGGAGCCCCAGGTCATTTTTTTGCGAGAGGGCCTGAACCGTGGCCTGGGAGGCGGCATCCAATCCTACCTGTAAGGTGGCACCATCGTCGATCAGGCGCGAGATCTGCCGGCCGATCATGATGGCCGTCTCCGAGGGCGCCTTGCTCTCAATGGTCAACAGGGGTTCATTATGTTCGACGATCAGATCTACGTCATTGACGTGTACAAAGCTGTGTCCCATGACCCGCGGCATGTGGGCATTGACCTGGGCGATGACCAGATCGGCCGAGTCGGCTGCGGCCAGGGTCGCATCGACGGATATTCCCAGGCTCATCCAACCGAAATCGTCGGCCGGCGACACCTGAATCAACGCTACGTGGATAGGCAGCAAGCGGCTTTTAAACAGGATGGGCACATCCGACATGTTGATGGGGGTCACAAAACGTAAATTGTGCCTGAAATGGGTTCCACCGGTGGAGCCCGGATACATGTGCCGCAAGCTGAAATAGGCTTCCTGGGTCTGGTTGGCTATCTGGGTGAGCGGGGTGGTCTCTGCACTCATCATGCGCACAATTTCAAGGCCGCTAAAAAATTTGGCGTTCCTGGCCAGGGCGCGCACCAGCTCCTGAGGCTCGCCGCACGCCGATCCGATATAGACACGCTGGCCTGGTTTGATGCAGCGGATGGCCTTTTCGGCGTCTCTCTTTTTCTCGATATAGCCATCGGCCCAATAGATTGATGCGGCCATAACC
>CAZGPF010000292.1:0-2151 GCA_964527275.1 uncultured Desulfosarcinaceae bacterium | reverse complement strand
TTGAAAGGAGAGAGACCGGTGGCGGATATATTGGGAGAGATGCGCAGGACCCATCACTGCCGGGAGTTGGGTGCCAAAGACGTGGGGCGGCAGGTGGTGCTCATGGGATGGGTGCAGCGGCGCCGGGATCATGGGGGAGTCATCTTTATCGATCTGCGCGACAGGGAGGGGATCACCCAGGTGGTATTCAACCCCGCAGAGAGCCAGGAGGTACATGCCAAGGCGCATGGCCTGCGCGGCGAGTATGTCATCGGCGTGCGCGGCATGGTAGAGCCGCGGCCTGCGGGCATGGCCAACCCAAACCTGAAGACCGGCGCCATAGAGGTGCTGGTTGCCGAACTGCGTATTTTCAACCCGGCCACAACCCCGCCCTTCATGATCGAAGAGAGCGTGGAGGTATCCGAGAGCGTGCGCCTGAAAAATCGTCACCTCGATCTGCGCCGGCCGCGCTTGCAAGCCAACATCATAAAGCGCCACCAGGCGGCAACCGCTGTGCGCCACTATCTCAATGCCAGCGGTTTTTTGGATATCGAAACCCCCTTTCTCACCCGCAGCACCCCCGAAGGCGCGCGCGACTACCTGGTGCCCAGCCGTGTCAATCCCGGCCACTTCTATGCCTTGCCCCAGTCGCCCCAGATATTCAAGCAACTCTTGATGGTTGCAGGGTTCGACCGCTACTACCAGATCGTGCGCTGTTTCCGCGACGAAGACCTGCGCGCCGACCGCCAGCCCGAGTTTACGCAGATCGATATGGAGATGGCCTTTGTCGGCGAAGAGGAGATCATGGCCGCGTCCGAAGGGCTCATGAGCCATGTTTTCGAGGTGCTGTTGGACCGCAAGCCCAACCGGCCCTTTGACCGGCTGACCTATGCCCAGGCCGTGGAGCGCTACGGGCTGGACAAACCCGATACGCGCTTCGACCTGCAACTCAAGAATGTCACCGACATCGTCGCCGACTCGGGCTGCACGGTCTTTGCCTCGGTCGCCAAAAAGGGCGGACTGATCAAGGCGCTCAACGCCAAGGGCTGCATCGATTTTTCACGCAGGCAGATCGACGACCTCACCGCCCTGGTTGCGGTTTACAAGGCCAAGGGCCTGGCCTGGATCAAGGTGCGCGAAGAGGGCTGGCAATCGCCCATCGCCAAGTTTTTTACCCCCACAGAGCAGACCCGGCTGGCGCAGCGCATCGACATGCAGCCGGGCGACCTGGTATTCTTCGTGGCCGACCAGCCCAAGATCGCCAACGAGGCCCTGGGTCATCTGCGCAACCACCTTGGCCAGCGGCTCGGGCTCATCGATGCCGAAGCCTTCAACTTCGTCTGGGTAACCCACTTTCCCATGTTCGAGTACAACGCCGACGAGCAACGCCACGAAGCCCTGCACCATCCGTTCACGGCCCCCCTGGAAGAGGACTACCCCCTGCTGGAGAGTGATCCTGCGGCCGTACGTTCCCGAGCCTATGACCTGGTGCTGAACGGCTTCGAGATCGGCGGCGGCAGCATCCGTATCCACGACAACGCTCTGCAGGCCAAGGTATTCGACACCCTGGGCATGGCACCGCAGGACTACGCAAACAAATTCGGCTTCCTGCTGGAAGCCCTGAAGAGCGGCGCTCCTCCCCACGGCGGCATCGCCTTTGGATTCGACCGTCTGGTGATGCTGCTGTGCGGCGAAAGCTCCATCCGCGACGTAATCGCCTTTCCCAAGACCCAAAAAGCGTTCTGCCAGCTCACCAACGCCCCGGCGGAGGCAGCCAAGGCCCAACTGGACGAGCTCTCCCTGCGCATCAAAGCCACAGCCCAACTGGGAGAGGAGGAGAGCGCGACATAAATCCCGTGCGCTCCAAAGGCCCCATTAAAGCTTGACATTCGGCAACTGCTCGTTTAAAAAGCCAACTTTCGCCGCCGCCACTGGCGACAGCGAAGAGACCACACTCCCCAGTAGCTCAGTCGGCAGAGCAGGTGGCTGTTAACCACCGTGTCCGTGGTTCGAGTCCGCGCTGGGGAGCCAAAAAACAACAAGGGCTTAGAGAGAGATTGATCCTCTAAGCCCTTTCTGCACACCCACCACCATACCCACCATTCGAAGGTACAATGATCGTAACTACTCAGAGCACTTCATCTTCGGCCCTTCAGGCCTTTCCATATAGCG
>CAZGPF010000291.1:0-2217 GCA_964527275.1 uncultured Desulfosarcinaceae bacterium | reverse complement strand
CTATATGGAAAGGCCTGAAGGGCCGAAGATGAAGTGCTCTGAGTAGTTACAAGTATGGTTCAATTGTCGTAGAGCATGTCCAGGTAAAATTTTGTTACGCCATCAAGATCGTCCTGGCCATCAGTGGCGTCCTGATTACGCGCGGCCATCTTTTGTCGCAGGTTGGAGGCCACGCGCTTTCCCAGTTGCACGCCGAACTGGTCGAAAGAGTTGATTCCCCAGATAAAACCCTCGTAGGCGGTGCGGGCTTCGTAGAAGCTAAGCAGGCGGCCCACATTTTTGGGTGTCAGATCGTCCAGCACGATGATTGAAGAGGGGCGGTTGCCGTCGAAGTGGCGGGCCTTGTCCTGGCTCTTTGCACCCAGGGCCAGGGCCTGGGCCTGGGCCAGCATGTTGGCCCACAACTCCTGGTGGTTGGTAATCCCTTTGGACAGCGCGGCAAAGCCTTTGTATTGGGGAGTGACAACACCGATGAAATCGATGGGGAAGGGGCGTCCCTGGTGGGCAAATTGGAAAAAGGAGTGCTGGGCGTTGGTGCCTGGTTCGCCGAAGATCACCGTGCCGGCGGGTTCCGGCAGGCATTGACCCTGCCTGTCGACGGCCTTGCCGTTGCTCTCCATGTTGAGCTGCTGGAAGTGGGGGGCGAGTTTGGCCAGGGGCGAGGCATAGGGGATGACGGCCTGCTGATGGTATCCCAGATAGGTGGTGTTCCATACGGAGATCAGGGCGGCTAGCAGGGGAAGGTTTTCATGGGCCGGTGCCTGGGAGGCATGCCGGTCCATCTCGGCGGCACCTTTGAGCAGGGCTTCGAACCGCTCGTATCCCACATAGAGGCCCAGTGGCACGCCCCCCACCGCAGAGGTGACGCTGTAGCGGCCGCCGATGAAGTCGAACATATGAAACGCTTGCAGCACCGGCCGCCCAGGGTCGTCTCCCGGGCTGCCCTGGGCGGTAATGGTGACCATATGGGCCGCCGGGTCGAGTTGGTGTCGCCGCAGCAGCTCTTCCACCTGCCTGGTGTTGGCCATGGTCTCGGCGGTGGTGTAGCTTTTGGAGATGATGATCCAGAGAGTCTCGGCCGGGTCAATTGCCCGTGCCACGGCAGCGAAGTTGTGGATATCCACGTTGGTCAGGTAGTGTAGCTCAATGCCCTTGTCGGCGTAGGCGGCCAGGGCGGTGGAGACGAACTCGGTGCCTAGATAAGATCCGCCGATGCCCACGACGACCGCATGGCGAAAGGGCCGGCCCGTTGCGCCGGTGATCTCGCAGCGCAGAACCTTGCCGCAGAAGAGCTCTATCTCCCGGCGCACCCTGTCGATCTCTGGCACCACATCCCGGCCATCCACCATGATGGGGCCGGCCTCGAAGCCACGGGACGCGGTGTGCAGCGCGGCCCGCTCCTCGGTGAGGTTGATCTTGGCCCCCTGGCGCATCTGTTCGAAACGCTGCCGCAGGCCGAGTTCCCGGTCCAGGGATAACAGCAGGTCACGGGTTCGAGTCTCCAGCCGTTGCCGGGAGTAGTCCAGAAAAAGGCCGCCGCCTCGGGCGGAAAAAGAGGCCAGGCGGTCTTTGGCTCGCAGAAGATATTTAAGATGCATCCGCGAATCGCGCAATGCCGCAGATCGCTCCTTCAGCTCCTTGTGGATGGTGAGCTGATCGAGTCTTGGCAGGCTGCGATCTTGCATAGGCTTTAAAGCCTCGGTTTGTTCAGCAGAGGGTTCATGCAGACGGTAAACGGCTCGAAGGCGGAGTGGGTGTGGGTGGTGGAGATCCCCCGCGCCAGCGTGGTCTGGATAAGGTCCAGGGCCGGGCAGGCATCGGCGCAGTCGGGAAGCAGCGGGCGGCGGTGGCACGTTTTACACGGGCTGCTTTTGAGATGGCCGAGATCGAAATCGAAGATATGTTTTATGTCGTTGCGCATAGCAAAGTTTCTTGGTCTTGTATCAGAGCAATCAGGTTTAAGGCTTTGGCAACTGAAAACAGCTAATCAATACCAGAAAAAAAAGCGACTCGCAAGACAGCCTAAAGCGATCAGTCGATTTGTCTATCTAATCGCCGAACGTGAAGCATGTGGTTTACTTGGACTGTTATTGTTGGTAGGTAGTGCCTGAACGCAAACCTTGTCCTCTCTCCCCCTCGGCAGGGGGGCAGAGGTGGGGCTTGTGTGAATTTTATAAACCCAACTGTTTGGAGAACCATGCAATGCTGCGGGTGTCG
>CAZGPF010000290.1:0-2238 GCA_964527275.1 uncultured Desulfosarcinaceae bacterium | reverse complement strand
CTATATGGAAAGGCCTGAAGGGCCGAAGATGAAGTGCTCTGAGTAGTTACGTTTTGGTTTCATAGCGTCGGCGGTCAGGATATCAATATACATGATCGAGGATGAGTGGCTGCGGGGTCTCGTTGGGCGGGTGGATTACCAAAGGAAAGTTTAGCGTGTAGTTTATTGTGGCGCGCCCGGCAGGGATCGAACCTGCGACACCCGGCTCCGGAGGCCGGTGCTCTATCCACTGAGCTACGAGCGCACGAATTGGGGCAGGGTAATGGAACTGTGATGTGTAGTCAAGTAAGGGCGTCCCATGTTTTGCATGCTAATTCAGGCCTTCCCACGGGATAATATCTCTCTCAGCCTCGTTTTGGCTTCCCCGACGACATAGAGCGATCCGGCGATGCAAATCACATCCTGGGGAGCGCTGGTTTTCAGCGCATGGGCGACAGCCTGGCCGACTTCTGGAACCACATCGATCTGCGGGCAATATGTTGCGGCGGCCGCAGCCAGTGAGCGCACTGGCAAGGCGCGATCGATTTGCGGCTGAGTCACAATCACCCGCTGGCATGTGCCGATAAGGACTTTCAGGATTGCATCCCAAGGTTTATCGTCCAGTATGCCCACCATCAGGGTAATGGCATGGCCCTGGTATCTGGTTTTCAAATAGCGGGTCAGCGCACGTGCCGCAACCAGGTTGTGTGCCCCGTCCAGCACGATCCGGGGTCTGGTGGCTGCGACCTCGAGCCTTCCGGGCCAGCAGGTGTTTTTCAGACCGTGGCGGATGGTCCCGGAAGGGATAGTCATCCCTGGGTCTCCCCGCAGCGTTTCGCAGGCCGCCAGAACGAGGGCCGCATTATCTACCTGGTGGCTGCCGCTCAAGCTCAATTCCAGGCCGCGCCAGGTGTTGTGCATGCCATAGTAGGCGAAATGGCCGCTACTTTGGCGCCGGGATCGAAAATCACGTCCCTTCAGATAGACGGGTGATTTGCGTGCCGCAGCAGTCCGCTCGATGGTGGATCGAGCACTCTTCTGGGTGACGCCGGTAATCACCGCGACGCCGGGTTTGATGATTCCGGCTTTTTCGCCGGCGATGGCTTCAATGGTATTGCCCAGGTACTGCCTATGTTCCAGGGAGATATTGGTGATAATGGTCAGTTTTGGATCGACCACATTGGTGGCATCCAGGCGGCCGCCCATGCCGGTCTCGACGACCGCCCAGTCGACATTTCGGCGGCCAAACTCGTAAAGGGCCATGGCGGTGGTAAATTCGAAGAAGGTTGGCTCTCGTTCCAGGCCTTCAACTGCCCGGGCCTTTGAGAAAGCTGATACCACCGCCCGGTCATCGATGGGAAGGTCATCAATGCAGATGCGCTCATTGAAGCGCTCCAGATGGGGGGATGTGTATTTGCCCACGCGATATCCGGCGCTCCACAAAATTGTGGCCAGCATCGAGGCCACCGAGCCCTTGCCGTTGGTTCCGGCGATATGGATAGTTCGAAATTGACGATGAGGATTTCCCATACCCTCCAGGAGGGCCTGGATGGTATCGAGACCCAGCTTGATGCCGAAGCGCCGCAATCCATACATGGCTGCCAGGCACTGTTCGTATGGAGTATCGGCCAAGATTGGTCACCTGTCGAAATTGGAATCCGGCGGCCGGCAGGCCTGTATGCTAATGGAAGACCCGGCCCAAATGGTTGTCGGGCCGGGTCAGGATCGAATCCTAATGGTTGGAATTAGCGTAACTACTCAGCGTAATGGCAAAAAGCACAAAAAAGCACGAACTGCAACAATTCTATCTCGAACTGTAACTGCTCAGAGTGCTTTAGGTTCGGTCATTCAGGTCTTTTCATAATAGCATCGCTATATGGAAAGGCCTGAAGGGCCGAAGATGAAGTACTCTGAGTAGTTACGAATTAGCGATATCGCTTGCGTCGGACTGCCGCAATCCGCTGGCGCCGTAATGCTTCGCGTTGTTTGCGGCGACGGAATTCGCTTGGTTTTTCATAACTTTTCTTGGACTTCAGACGCTTAAATAGGCCGTCATTTTGAATTTTTTTCTTCAAGATGCGCATGGCCTTCTCAAGATCGTTGTCGTGAACTTTAACCGTTATCTCCTTCAACCTGCCTCGCCCCTTTCTTTCCATCGGCGGATCAACAGCCCCGCATGATGGTTGATGATACCTTGTGAAGGTAAGCACAGATGTTTAGGTCTAAATGGGATACTTTGCAAGCTAAAAGTGTACGGGC
>CAZGPF010000289.1:0-2240 GCA_964527275.1 uncultured Desulfosarcinaceae bacterium | reverse complement strand
GGGCTTCATAGCCCCTCAATTGATCCAGACAGGCTGCATTCACACCGACAGTTAACCCCGCCTAAAGTTCCAAAAGTTTACATGCCGCGTCGCGGCAAAATTAACAAATAGTGTGCCGAGTATTAATGACAGCTGACAATGCTAAAGACTATATCAGCAAAATAATTATGGGCGTCATATGGTTAATTCTACGCTGGCTTCACGACGAATCTGGATATTGAGACATTTGCACCCCGCTCGAGCCGGCTACCTTCAGTCGGGCTCAAGGTTCATTGTTGGCGGACGACGTAGTGCCGGATATCGGCCTTTTCTCTCAGCTCGGCAAGGTAAGCATCGACGGCCTTTTTCTCCTTGTTGCGTCTCAAGGTACGATTGATCTTCTCCCGCACCTGGCGATATGCCTTGCGGGAAGCGGGGAGACGGTCCACCATCTGGATCAGGTGATATCCCAAATGAGTCTCGACGATATCACTGACCTCTCCAGGCATCAGGGCGAAGGCGGCTTTTGCAAAGGCGGTTATCATCTGGCCGCGCTCCAGGTATCCCAGGTCACCTCCGTGGACTTTGCTGGGACCATCTGAATGTTCCAGGGCCAGGACGGCAAAATTCGCTCCATCCTGGAGCTTGTTCAAGAGGTCTTGAATGCGTAACAAGGCTTGTCGGCGCGGTTTACCACGTAGATCGCCTTGATCCGTAATGAGGATATGCCTGACGCGTACTCGCTCCGGGAGAATGAAAAAACCCGGATGCTTGCGGAAAAAAGTCCGCATTTCAGCCTCGCTGACCCTGATCTGGCGCACCACGTACCGCCGTAGCAGCCGTTGGACGACCAGTCCTTTGCGCAGTCGCTCTTTCAACCCGGATTCGTTCAGCTTGGAAGTTCGCAGATAGGAGCGGTAGTTTTCGGCGCTCCCCAGCTTCTGCTTTAGCTCTTTAAGGGACTTCTCGACCCAGTGGTTATGGATCTTCAGATTTTTTTCCCGGGCCCTCTGGTAGAGCAGTTCACGGTCGATGAGATTTTCGACAATCTCCCTGTTCAGGGCCGCGATGAGATTACTTCTCACAGAGCTGCCGTGGAGCCGAGTCTCCGCTAGAATTCGTCCCCGCTCGATCTCCAGGTCATTTTGGGTTATCGCAACCTCGTTTACCGTGACCACGACTCCACGGGTCGGGGTGGCCCACGTTTGTGCTGCGGGAATTATCAGGATCAATCCCGCGCAGATCAACATCCAGATATGGAAGGTTTGAAAACGTATGCTCTTTTTCATCAGGGCCTTTGGGGTTCGTCTTTTGGACCTCGGTGGCTGGCGGGTCAAATATCAGGAGTTGTTTCTCTCCATGGTCACCAGCTCACCAACAAAAGATCCGATGGCCACTTTACTGGCAATTTTGACGGGGATGCGGTACTGATCGGCGGTGACCCACAATTGAATTTTGGCCTTTTTCTCCTTTTTGAAAATGCCTCCGACATGCTTCATATCGGGTTCGATCAGATAGGTCTTATACGTTCCGCTGACGATCTCAATGGTCTCTTGGCCAATAATTCGGGCCTCGCCCTGGGCCCATTTTTCGCCGCTGCTCACTGGGCAGACTATCAGGCCATCGGTTCTGAAGTCGGCCAGGCGTGTGAAGTAGAAGGCGCCCAGGGGATCAAACGTGCCTGGCGGGACAGCGGTGATTTTCTTCTTTTTCCCATCCCAGTATTCGGCCAGCAGGTTCTTGGTGTCGAAGCGGACTTGAAAGTCCTGGTGGTGTTTCCCTTCGCGTTGTTTCTTGATGTATTTAAGGGCATGGCTCATATCGGCGCTGGCATAGGCATCGATACGATCCCGCACCTTATAGATCAGGTCCACGAAGGCGTTGGATTGGGCGGTGAACCGGAAATGATATGCCCGTTGACCGTTAACGGTTTGCATGGGCAGCACTTCCAGGACCGCTTCTCCAGCCGGAATGAAGGTCCACATGAGCACAAAGCGCAACTTTTCCCCAGGGGCAAAGGGCATCGTGGATTGAGCCTTGGCAGAGGGCGGTGGCAAGGGGTTACAAAGCGTCATCAAAAAAAGGCTGCTTATGAGGGTAGCCAGCAAAAATGTTTTGAAATTGAAATTCTTCTCAGCGAGTAGCAGCATGGGGTCAAACCCTGAATCCCTGTTGCGGTCAGCGCATTATCATATTGCAGTAAGGCCTATGTAACTACTCAGCGTAATGGCAAAAAGCACAAAAAAGCACGAACTATAACG
>CAZGPF010000288.1:0-2249 GCA_964527275.1 uncultured Desulfosarcinaceae bacterium | reverse complement strand
TTACGAGATTTCAACTACTGCTCAAAGATGAAAAGCAGGCGCATGTCTCGGGAGCTCCGGTATTCGCGGCCCTTGCAGACGCGCTCCTCAAGGCTTGTAAGCGTTCACAGGGCACCGAATCTGCTGCCTTGCCGGGCCCTTGAGGTACCAAAGTACATCTGCTTTGCCCGGACGCCCTGCATATCCGGCACCTAAGCAAACACTTACAGTTTAGTTGCTGATCATCTATTGTGCCCTTCAACCCCCCTGCATAGGTACCAGGACTTTACCGCACAGGTAATGTTAGTTTGGAATTGGCCGCGAAAGAAACACTACGCAAGGGGCGGGAGACGAGGCGGGTTGGCGACCGGCCCGGCAATCGATATCAGGAACATTCGAAACCCGGCCCGCAAGCCCGAGAGGGGCTCATGGCGACATGGCAGCAATTAAATCTTGACCATCGGACCGCAGCACAAATGGGCGCTTGCGCTGTTGTTGAAACCATAGGGCCACGCCTGTAGCGGCTATTTGAAGTACTGCATCGATGTCTTTTTCAATTCCCGTCGGCTGAAGAGCAAGGTGTAGTGCTCCACGCCGCAGCGGCGTGCCATGGCCGCAGCGGTGAGCCGGCACTGATCTTCATCCTGGCCATGAATCATGGTGTAGAGATTGTAGTTCCACTGCGGCGTGGGGTCGCGGCGGTAGCAGTGGGAAACCTCCTCGAACGCGGCCATAAGCTCGCCGACTTGATCGATGCGCGTCTCCTCAACCTGCCAGGCGGCCATGGCATTGGCGTGGAACCCGGACTTCTGATGGCGTAAGGTGGCGCCGAAACGCCGGATGACCCCTCGGCGAACCAGGTCGGAGAGCACTGCCAGCAAGCGCCGCTCCTCGATTCCCAGGTCCGCTGCAATCCTTGCATAGGGCCGCGCCACCACCGGCATGTCTCCCTGGACGGCCGCGATGATCTTTTTTTCCAGCGCCTCTATCTGTCGAGACATGCAAGGCCCTCATTCATGATTGCGTATTGATGGAGTCTGCTCTTTTTTCCGGGAACAGTGCCAATACTGCCTTCTCGTTGGCCGGGCACACCCCCCGTTCGGTGATCAAACCGCTGACCAGGCGCGCCGGGGTCACGTCAAAAGCGAAGTTACCTGCCGGGCTGTGCCGGGGGGTAATCCGTACCTGCGTAATCCCCGTGGCGGTCTGGCCCTGCACGAAATGCAACTCGTCTGGATCGCGCATCTCGATGGGTATCTGGCCAACGCCGTCACGCAATTGCCAGTCGAAGGTCGATGAGGGCAAGGCCACGTAAAAAGGCACTTGATTGTCCTTAGCCGCCAGGGCTTTGAGATATGTGCCGATCTTGTTGGCCACATCGCCGGTATAGGTGGCCCGGTCGGTGCCGACGATCACAAGGTCCACCATGCCGTGCTGCATCAGGTGGCCCCCGGCATTGTCGGTGATCACGGTGTGGGCTATGCCGCCTCTGCCCAGCTCCCAGGCGGTCAGCCGCGCACCTTGATTCAGCGGCCTGGTCTCATCCACCCACACGTGGAGGTCCACTCCGCGTTCATGGGCCACATAGACCGGTGCCGTGGCCGTGCCCCACTTTACACACGCCAGCCAACCGGCGTTGCAATGGGTCAGGATATTCACCGGTCCCGGTCTGGATTTGCCGATGGCGGCGATTAACCCGGCTCCGTGCTCTCCGATACGACGGCAGTTTTCGACCTCCTCCGCAGCGATCTTGCCGGCTTCATCCAGCGCCCTGGCAAGGCGTTCATCTTTTGAGACCGTCCACGAAACAACACCCAGCATGCGGTCAACGGCCCAGGCCAGGTTTACCGCAGTGGGCCGCGCCTCGCGAATCCGCAAGCAAGCAGCTCGAAACTGCTCGGCATCCTCGTTGGTCTCTGCGGCCACCAGCACGCCGTAAGCGCCGGTCACACCGATCAGCGGAGCGCCGCGAACCACCATCTCCTGGATGGCGTAGATCACCCCATCCACGGTATCGAGCGTCAGGATCTCCAGCTCGTGGGGCAGACGCCGCTGATCGATAACCCGCACAACCTGATCATCCACATCATACCAGATGGGTCGCATATCTTGTACCTATTCAGGGGGGTTGAAGTGGGCAATAGATGATAAGCAACTGAACTGTAAGCGTTTGCAGGGTGCCGGATATGCAAGGCGTCCGGGCCCGCAGATGTACTTTGGTACCTCAAGGGCCAGGCAACGCGGCAGATTCGGTGCCCTGTGAACGCTTA
>CAZGPF010000287.1:0-2249 GCA_964527275.1 uncultured Desulfosarcinaceae bacterium | reverse complement strand
AATAAAAAAGGTAACTACTCAGCGTAATGGCAAAAAGCACAAAAAAGCACGAACTGCAACAATTCTATCTCGAACTGTAACTGCTCAGAGTGCTTTAGGTTCGGTCATTCAGGTCTTTTCATAATAGCATCGCTATATGGAAAGGCCTGAAGGGCCGAAGATGAAGTACTCTGAGTAGTTACAAAGTTTTTTACATCCACCAGATCTGTAGCCTAAGTCAATCAGATAATGGTGTTGCGCATTGACCTCTATTCAATTTAGCACTAATGAAAATGGCGGACATGATAGGCCTCTATTGTCGCCGGCCCGGGAAGGGGCCAGAGTGCGGCGGCAACCGTCCCTGAAAGGAAATTGATCGATGAAGATATACCGCTATCCATCGGAAAGCGCCGAAAAACTCCTCTGGCGCATCGTCAACCGTGAATTGAGCTTTCAGCGGCAGGACTTGACCTATGTGACGCGCATCATTGATGCCGTCCGTAAAGAGGGCGACCAGGCCGTGCTGCGTTACAGCCGCAAGTTCGATGCGCCGCAACTCCAACCAGAGCAGCTTAAAGTCACCAAAGCAGAGATGACTGCGGCTTGGCAGAGCGTTACGCCCAAATTTAAGCGCGCCTTGAACCGGGCGGCCCGTCAGATCAAGCTCTTTCATACCCAGCAGAGACCCAAGTCGTGGATCGATACCTCCAGGCCCGGCACCATGCTGGGCCAATTGGTGCATCCGGTGGATGCTGCGGGCGTGTATGTCCCCGGCGGCCAGGGTGGATCGACGCCCCTGGTCTCTTCGGTGCTGATGGGAGCCATCCCCGCCAAAATCGCCGGAGTGCCTTTCGTGGCCCTGACCACCCCGCCCATGCCAGACGGGTCGGTGAGCCCCTATCTTCTGGCCGCCGCCCGTAAGGCCGGCGTGGACGCGGTTTTTAAAATGGGCAGCGCCTGGGCTATCGCGGCCCTGGCCTATGGTACCGCCTCCATTCCCAAGGTCGATGTGATCGTAGGTCCCGGCAACATCTATGTAGCCCTGGCCAAGAAACTGGTGGCCGGCACGGTCAAAATCGATATGTTTGCCGGACCCAGCGAGATTCTGGTTGTGGCCGATGAGAGCGCCGATCCCGAATATGTGGCCGCCGACATGCTCTCCCAGGCGGAGCACGATCCCCTGGCCGCCGCCATGCTGGTCACCGATTCCAAAGATCTTGCCGCAACGGTAAGCCGGGCCCTGCAGAAAGGGCTGGATCAGTTGACCCGGCGTGAAATCGCCCAACGGTCATTGAAGTCATTCGGCGCCCTGATGGTGACCCCCGACATGCATACGGCCATCGATCTGGCCAACCGCATGGCCCCCGAACACCTGGAGCTGATTGTCCGGGAGCCGTTTGCGCGCCTGGGCGAGATCCGCCATGCGGGTGCGATTTTCGTAGGGCCGTACACCCCCGAACCGGTGGGCGATTATGTGGCCGGACCCAACCATGTATTGCCCACGGCCGGAACAGCCAGGTTCTCATCGGCCTTATCCGTGGATCACTTTATCAAGAAGACCAGCCTGATCCATTACTCCCGGGAGGCCTTTGTCAAGGAGGCCGGGGATATCATCGAATTGGCCGGGATCGAGGGCCTGGACGGCCACGCCCGTTGCGTGGAGTTACGCTTGGATGCCATTAAGAATAGATGATTAGGAGAAGGGCCTTTGCGTAATGGATAAATACAATCCTAATAGTAACTACTCAGAGCACTTCATCTTCGGCCCTTCAGGCCTTTCCATATAGCGATGCTATTATGAAAAGACCTGAATGACCGAACCTAAAGCACTCTGAGCAGTTACAGTTCGTGCTTTTTTTTGTGCTTTTTGCCATTACGCTGAGTAGTTACTCCTAATATTCATCATCGTCGGTCAATCCGATTTAAAAGGATACGATTATGCTCAGGCAGGTTTGTATTTCGTTACCATTTGCGTGCAAAATTGGAACTGTTTATTCGGTGAAATCGTTGTAGGGGCATCCCTTGTGGATGCCCAAAATACCCAAATGATATTGAATGATGCGGGTCAAATGATAGAATCCGATGATAGAATCCGAATGGTTAAAATTTGTCCAACGATTAAAACATATGCAATTGGATGCATATGTCGTTATGCCCAATCATTTTCATGCCATTTTGGAAATCGTTGGGGCTAATGTGGGGCAACCACATGTTGGGTCACCACATGTTGGGTCACCACATGTTGGGCGACCACATGTTGGGCGACCACA
>CAZGPF010000286.1:0-2261 GCA_964527275.1 uncultured Desulfosarcinaceae bacterium | reverse complement strand
ATATGGAAAGGCCTGAAGGGCCGAAGATGAAGTGCTCTGAGTAGTTACAAAAA
Organism: uncultured Desulfosarcinaceae bacterium; assembly: GCA_964527275.1. GTDB lineage: Bacteria > Desulfobacterota > Desulfobacteria > Desulfobacterales > Desulfosarcinaceae > JARRKU01. The sequence continues at coordinate 2,208 of CAZGPF010000286.1, read as the reverse complement.
ATGTTGGCGCTCGTCGGCAAATCCCAAGTAAGAGGGTAAACCCATGCGGCGTATGCGTATACTTCCCGAGGTATTGTCTAACAAGATCGCCGCCGGCGAGGTGGTGGAGCGGCCGGCTTCGGTGGTCAAGGAGTTGATGGAAAACGCCCTGGACGCCGGCGGCACCCGCATCGTCATCGACATCGAAAACGGAGGCCGGGCCTTGATCCGCGTGGGGGACGACGGCGCGGGCATGAACCACGATGAGGCCCTGCTCTCCCTGGAGCGCTTCGCCACCTCCAAGATTCACCGCGATGACGACCTGTTTGCCATCAAGACCCTGGGATTCCGGGGCGAGGCCTTGCCCAGCATGGCCGCCGTCTCCCGCATGACTCTGGTGACCCGCACCCGCGATGCCGACAGCGGGGTAGCGGTGAGGATCCATGGCGGCAAGATCGTAGGCGTCAGCGAGGTAGGCGCGGCGCCGGGCACCGTGGTCAGCGTGGCCCAGCTTTTCTACAATACCCCGGCGCGGCGTAAGTTTCTCAAGAGCGTGGCTACCGAGATGGGTCATATCGCCGACACCGTGGCCGGCATGGCCCTGGGAAGGCCCCGGGTCTATTTTAAGCTGACCCATAACCATAAAGCGATCAAACAGTGGACTGCGACCAAAGATCCGGCCCGGCGGGTAGCCGAGGTTCTGGGCAAGATGGCCGGCGGCGACCTGGTCGGGATAGATGCCGCCCACGAGCACCTGAAACTCAGCGGCTTCCTGGGACCCTCCCGGCTGGCCCGCGGCAACTCCCGGGGCGTCTATCTCTATGTCAACGGCCGCCGAGTGCGCGACCGCATCATTCAGCACGCCCTATTCGAGGGCTATGGCCGCCGCCTGATGAAAGGCCAGTTCCCCCTGGCCGTCTTGTTTCTCCAGTTGCCCGGCGATCAGGTGGATGTCAATGTCCACCCCGCCAAGCATGAAATCCGCTTCGTGAACCAGCGCCGCGTGCACGATCTGGTGAGCGAACAGGTGGCCAAAGCCCTATCCACAGCCGAACGCCGCTTATGGGCCACGGAGAGGGCCCCCATGGCCGACCAGGCGACCTCGGTGGCCCAGCCCAATGGGACCTATGGCGTCAAGTCGATTCAACAGCCTCGGTACGAGCCGGATGCGCCGTCGTTGTTTGCCCCAACATCACACCAGGAAGAGCAAGCCGGGAGATACGCTTCTGATGAGGTGCCACAGCCGACTTCGGATGGCGATAGTGGGCAGATATCCCCCGATGTTCAGAAGCCGCCGCGAGCAGTTGAAAAGGAGCAGTCGCAATTATGGGCCGCCAGGGGATTCGCCGATCTGAGCGTCATCGGTCAATTGCACGGCACCTATATAATATGCCAGGGGGCGGACGGCCTGATTCTCATCGACCAGCACGCCGCCCACGAACGCATCGTCTACGAACGACTCAGGCAGCCCGCCGGACGCATTGAATCCCAACGTCTGCTCATGCCGGAGACAGTGGAACTAGGATTTGCCGAAGCCCCCATCCTGGAAAAACTTATCCCCCGGCTCAATGAGATGGGGCTGGAGATCGAACCATTCGGCGGAACCACCTTCGTGGTCAAGTCGGTACCGGTGCTGCTGGATGATCAAAGCATCGAGCAGGTGGTCATCGAGCTGGTGGACAAGGCCGGTGAAGCCTTACTGGGCGGTGGCCTGGAAAAGGTTATCGACCGGTGCCGCATGGTGATGGCCTGCCACAACGCCGTCCGTGCTAACCAGCGCCTGACCAGAGAGCAAATCCAATGGATGCTGGCGCAGTTGGATCAATGTGCAGATCCCTCCCATTGCCCCCACGGGCGACCCACCTCAATCCGATGGACGGTGCGTCAGCTGGAGAAAGCGTTCAAGCGTATCGTCTGACAGATACTAATTTTTATGCTTGACTTTTAATTTTTGCGCTGTTAGTTATGCCTAAATTTTTAGTAGCCGGATATTTTATGTCTATCGGCCAACTACCTGAAGAGAGCGTGGTTTCTGAATTTGAAGTGGACTAACTTGAAAAGTTGGACGGCATCAAGCGAGGAGACAGTTTTAAACAGTTCTTGTTGGCGGGAGGCCGCTTTAGTTCCGGCATTTTTTTGAGGATCATTTACGATCCCCATAGCTTTGGTTTAATACTTGTCTTAAGGAGGACAAAAGATGAAAAAATTTTTGGTATTATTAATTGTACT
>CAZGPF010000285.1:0-2296 GCA_964527275.1 uncultured Desulfosarcinaceae bacterium | reverse complement strand
CTATATGGAAAGGCCTGAAGGGCCGAAGATGAAGTGCTCTGAGTAGTTACAATCTTCGAATCTTATGCTCTTGCATCTACCAGGGACCAAACGCCGATCATCTCAGGCCTTGCCAATGATCGAGTTTATGACTGATAAACTCGATGACCCGCTGGTGCTCCCCTGCTCCTCTGCCGCGAACCTCGATAGGCGCGCCAAATGCAAAGCGGGCCCTCTTGCGGGGGTCGATCTTGCCGAACTCCTTAACCAGACGGCCATTACCCCAGGCGTCTGTCACCAGGGCCAGGGGCAGCGCAGGGACCTTGGCTCGGGCGGCGAGTTTCATCCCCAGGGAGTTAAACAACTCGGGGTCGAAGGATTGCGCCCGCGTAGTCTGCGGAAAAACCACCACCGACACGCCCTTTTTCAACAACATGGCACCCTGCTGCAGGACGGTCTTTAAATCCTGGCGCGGGTTGGCCCGGCTGACCACGATGGGATCGCGGGAGGCCATCACATGCTTGAAGACCGGGTAGCGCATGAGGCCCTCTTTGATGATGAAGGTCGTTTTTCTGAAGGGCATGATGATCGCAGGCAGCACCACGGCCTCCATCACGCTCATGTGATTAGCCACCACAACGCAGGGGCCTTCGAGTCGCTGAAGATGCTCCAGGCCGGAAATATCGAATCCGACTCCCACAGCCTCCAGGGCCCTCATGATCGCCAGACTGCTCTGGCAGAAGGCGTCGTCGTCGTAACGGCCGCGCTTGGCTTTTGCGCTGGCTTGAAAGACAACCCGTAAAAAGCGACTGTACAGGATCAGGCTGGGAAACATGCGACTCAGCAGGGAGACCGACGCGGTCCCACTCTGATAATCACGATCAAACGGCGTACAGGGCTTTTCACTGCGTTCCAATTTAAAAAAAGTCTCCATTGGTATTGGTGTCACTGGCAGGCTCATAACACGCTCCTGGCACACTGACCCTATATAGCCGTTGAAGCGCAATTTCACCAGCACAAAATCGAAATCGTACTCTGAACTGTGAACCATGAACTCTGAAGTTAAAACCCGTCCAGATGCCGAGCGAGAATTGACCAAACAGATGAACTCGAGTATAGGGAGACCGGAAAACCAATCAGCTCCGGCCAATGCAAGGTCTTAATTTTCAAATTGCAGGTATCAGATTATGAAAAAAACATACGATTTAAGAGTAGCCATACGCAACCCGATTATTACCCCGGATCAACTGCGCCACGAACTTCCCGGCACGCAAAAAGTTACCCAGAACGTCCTTGAAAGCCGCAAGGAAATTCAGAAGATCCTCACGGCAGACGATGACCGGCTGCTGGTAATCACAGGCCCCTGCTCAATTATCAGCGAAGGTCAGGCCATCGAATATGGCCGGCGGCTGGCCCAACTGCAGGCAAGCATCGATACCAGGATCAAACTGGTGATGCGGGTATATTTTGAAAAACCAAGAACCAGCGTGGGATTCAAGGGTCTGATCTCCGACCCTTTTATAGACAAGCAAACCTTTGATATGAACGAGGGGTTGCGCAAGGCGTGCGGAATATTGCTGGCGCTAAATGAGATGGGCATAGCCACCGGCACCGAGATCCTGAGCCAGACCGCCGCCGAGCGCCTTGGAGGTCTGCTCTCCTGGGCCTGCATCGGTGCCCGCACCACCGAATCGCAAAATCATCGCGAATGGGCCAGCGCATTCTCCATGCCGGTGGGATTTAAGAACGGCACTGACGGCAATCTGGAGACGGCGGTTAATGCGCTGCTGGCCGCCTCCACACCGCAGGTTTTCATCGGCAACGATCCCTATGGCGTCACCTCACGGGTTTTTTCAGAAGGCAACCCATACTGCCACATCGTGCTGCGGGGAGGCCCGCGTCCCAACTACGACGCGGCAAGCATCGGCGAGGCCTGCGGCATGCTGGCCCGCCACCCTTCCCTGCCACAGGTGCTGCTCGTCGATTGCTCGCATAAGAATTCAGGCAAAGATTATCGCAAACAGGCCGAAGTTTTCAATCATGTCCTGATTCAACGCCTAGGCCATACCAACGGTGTCCATATCAAACCCAACCTCGCCATTCGGGGCATGATGCTTGAGAGCAATGTCGAGGAAGGAACTCAAGAATTTGTCTATGGCCAGACACGCAAGCAAGACCTCAATCCCTATGTCTCCATTACCGATGGCTGTATTGGATGGGAAGAGACCGAAGCGCTGCTCATATCGGCCTACAATCAACTTTAGCAGTAACTACTCAGAGCACTTCATCTTCGGCCCTTCAGGCCTTTCCATATAGC
>CAZGPF010000284.1:0-2321 GCA_964527275.1 uncultured Desulfosarcinaceae bacterium | reverse complement strand
CGTTATAGTTCGTGCTTTTTTGTGCTTTTTGCCATTACGCTGAGTAGTTACGATTGTGATTTAATGGCGCTGCTTTTTATTATGCAAACCGCATAAGCGACCCTCAGCAGCACCTCAACAAAAAGATCCTCTCCCCCTTGCGGGAGCGCAACAATTTCTCCCCGCGAGCTGAATTTTGCAGACTTGATGTTGACCCGCATAAATGCTAATTGCCTACCTTTTCAACACTAGGGGGCGTGAAATCATGGACCAGAAGAGTCAATGCGGCATTGGCGTCGGCGACGGTGGCCAGGGGGCACGGAGCGCGGCAGCCAAAGAGAGCGATGAGCATATCACCCGATCTCTCGGAAGAATTAGACACAAGCTTATCGTGATGAGCGGCAAGGGCGGCGTGGGAAAGTCCAGTGTTTCCGCCAGTCTGGCCGTCCAACTGGCCGGCAGGGGCTTGCGGGTCGGCCTGCTGGATGTGGACATCCACGGGCCGAGCCTTGCCGGCATCATGGGCGTCGAGGGTCTGTTGGACATTACCCCGCAAAAGAAGGTCCTGCCCAAGCAGGTCGGCCAAAATCTTGCCGTGGTCTCCATGCAGTCTCTGATGCGAAAGGCAGACCAGGCGGTGATCTGGCGTGGTCCGGCAAAAAACGGCGTGATTCGTCAGTTCGTGGCTGATGTGCTTTGGGGCGATCTCGACTATCTGATCATCGATGCTCCTCCGGGTACGGGAGACGAACCCCTGACTGTCGCCCAGACCATCAACGATGCCAGGGCCCTGATCGTGACTACCCCCCAGGATGTAGCCCTTGCTGACGTGCGTAAGTCGATCAACTTCTGCAAGGTGGTCAACTTGCCCGTGGTGGGTCTGGTGGAAAACATGGGTCCCTTCGCATGTCCCTGCTGCGGTGAAACCGTGGCGCTGTTCAAGAGCGGCGGGGGAGAGGCCACCGCCGCCAAGATGGATGTCCCCTTCCTGGGAACCCTGCCCTTTGATCCGCAACTGGTCAAGGCGTGTGACAGCGGCAGACCCTTGCTGCTTCCGACCACGGCGCCGGAGTTCATGACATCGCTGGACAAGGTGCTCGATAGCATCACCGCCGCCCTCTGAGCTGGAAGGAAGAGATTAAAAATGGCCCCCGATCTGGATGACTTGAGGAGGCAACTGGACCGCAGAGAGCGGCGGCTGCTGTCTGCGCGAGCCGCATACAGCGCTCATGCCCGGCGCAAAGTCGAGGAGCCAGGCATAGAGGAGGGCTACCGCCAGGCATACGCCCTCGACGTGGATCGCATACTGCACTCCCGGGCCTATACGCGCTATATCGATAAGACCCAGGTCTTCTATCTCATCGGCAATGACCACATCACCCATCGGGTATTACATGTGCAGTTGGTCTCCAAGGTGGCCCGAACCATCGGCCGCTTCCTGGGCCTTAACGAAGATCTGATCGAGGCCATCGCCCTGGGCCACGATATCGGCCATACACCCTTTGGACATGACGGCGAGCGCTACCTTAGCAAACTGTGCCGCAAGGCGGGGATCGGATATTTTATGCACAATGTCCAGAGTATCCAGTTTCTCGACCTGGTGGAGCGTAAAGGGCGCGGATGGAATCTTTGTCTGCAAACCCTGGACGGTATCCTGTGCCACGACGGCGAGATCCACGACCAGATGATAGAACCGCTCAAGGATAAGACCTTCGACGGGCTGGCGCGGGATATCGCGTCTAAAAAGGCCGATCCCGACTATGTCTTGACGCCTATGACTCTGGAGGGGTGTGTGGTCAGAATGGCCGATACTGTGGCCTATATCGGACGCGATCTGGAGGATGCCATTCGTCTGGATGTCATCAAACGTTCGGACCTGCCCGCGGAGGTGGAGCGGGTCCTGGGCAACACCAACGGCACCATCGTCTACAACCTGGTAACCGATATCATCCGCAATAGTTATCAGAAAACATATGTTTCCTTCAGCGACACGGTTTCGCGGGCCTTGAAGTGTTTGAAAAAGTTCAACCTCGAACGCATCTACCTCAATCCACTGATCAAACCATACTCCGCCTCGATTGCCAGGTTGTTTGCATGGCTTTTCGAGACCTACTTGAAGGATCTGCAAGAGCAGAACCGCTCCTCCAGGATTTTTAGCCAATTCCTGGCCGATATGTCGCAGGAGTATGCGCTCCATCACGACCCCGCCGAAATCGTGCGCGATTTCATCGCCGGCATGACAGACCGCTATTTTCTCATGCAGTGCCCGGAAGATATGCGTCCCAGGGTTGAAAGCCGCTAACCGGCCGGCCAGGAGGCACATTCCGCGCTGACTGCTCTTT
>CAZGPF010000283.1:0-2329 GCA_964527275.1 uncultured Desulfosarcinaceae bacterium | reverse complement strand
CTCTGAGTAGTTACAAAACTGCAATCTAGGGGAGATCATCGTAGGATCTAACCAGTACATCCCTCGGCTTGGGGCCGTCTGCGGGCCCTATGACGCCCTCTTGCTCCATTACATCCACGATGCGCGCCGCCCGGTTGTAGCCGATGCGTAAATGGCGCTGAATCATGGAGATAGAGACCTTGCCCTCCTTGGTCACCAGGGCCACGGCATCGTCGTAGCGTTCGTCGTATTCGGTCTGGCCCTCCGCCGGGGACTCTTTTTCAGGCCTGGCCACCACCAGTGGATCATACTCCGGTGCCTTCTGCTGCTTGATGTGATCGATAATCCGGGCCAGCTCGGTCTCGGATATGTAGGCCCCGTGGATGCGCTGCAACTGCCCGGTTCCAGGGGGCAGAAAGAGCATATCGCCCATGCCCAGCAGATTTTCGGCCCCATTGACATCGAGAATGGTCCGCGAATCGGTTTTGGAGGAGACCTGGAAGGTGAGGCGCGTGGGAAAGTTGGCCTTGATGATTCCGGTGAGCACATCCACCGATGGCCGCTGGGTGGCCAGGATGAGGTGGATTCCGGCGGCTCGGGCCATCTGGGCCAGACGGGTCAGGGCGACCTCCACATCGCGGGAGGCCACCATCATCAGATCGGCCAGCTCGTCGATGATAATCACGATATAGGGCAGCGGCTGGGGCGGTTGTTCTTCCGTATCGGTCTTGGATTCCGGCTTGGGCCGTTGCTTTTTGGGCGTTATTTTCTGGTTATACTGTGCGATGTTGCGTGATTTGTTTTCCGACAGTAGCTCATAGCGTCTATCCATCTCCTTGATCGCCCAGAAGAGCGCATTGGTGGCCTTTTGGGCATCTTTGACCACTGCGGTTATCAGGTGGGGGATACCGTCGTAGGCCGACAATTCGATGCGCTTGGGATCCACCATGATTAGTTTGACTTCATCAGGCGTGGCTTTATACAGCAGGCTACAGATCATGGTGTTGAGTGCCACGCTCTTGCCCGCGCCGGTAGCGCCGGCTATGAGCAGATGGGGCATCTTGTCCAGGGTCGCCGCCACTGGATGGCCGACGATATCCTTGCCCAGACAGATGGTCAGCTTGGACTTGGAGTTGGCATAGGCTTTGGAGGCCACGATCTCCTTGAAGCGCACGGTTTCCCGGTCGGCATTGGGCACCTCGATGCCGATAGCCGCCTTGCCGGGAATAGGGGCCACGATGCGAATGCTGATGGCCCTCAGGGCCAGGGCCAGATCATCGGCCAGGTTGGAGATCTTGTTAATCTTCACACCCGGTGCCGGTGCGTACTCATAAGTTGTGATCACCGGGCCTGGGGTTACGGCTACCACCTGGCCCTTGACGCCGAAGTCTTCCAGTTTCTTCTCCAGCAGCCTGGATTGCATGCGCAGGCTCTCGTCGCTCACGGACGAGGGACGCGCATCAGGATCTTCCAGCAGTTTTGCCGAGGGCAGTTGAAATTGGCTCTTGTCGCGCATGAAGTCGAACATCTCTTGTTGCGGCGGAGCCTTGAGTTCGGAAGGGCTGGGTGCCGGGGGCTGGATCTTTATCTTTCTGACCGGGGCCTTGGTCTTGAGTCGGCGTTTTCTCTTCCTGGCCTTTTTTCGTCGCTCTCTTGATTTCATGGTGATTGTTTTCATGCGTTCGGCCATCCGCGCGGCCACTATCCGGCAACGGCCATAGAACTTCAGCAGCGAAAAACGTGTCGCCAGGATTAAGCCGATCAGCCAGAACAGTCCAAGGATAATGGCGCCACCGGACCGGTTGGCATACTGGGTCAAAAAGCCTTTCAGCGGGATGCCGATGATGCCACCGGAGGAGAACCTGCGCCCCAGCAGGTCGTAGTAATCTTGCTTCAAGGCCAGCAGCCCGCCGGTGGTAACCAGCAGCAGAATGCCACCGCAGACGATGGTGATCAGGGCGGCCTGGGATTGATCCTTGAAAAAATGGATGCTGGCCAAGAGCAGCAGTACGGGGACCCAGAATGCGCCCAGCCCCCACAGGCCCACCAGGAGGCCGGCCACCTGGGCGCCTATGGCGCCGAACAGATTGTGGATCGGTCCGCTGGCGCCGACGTTGTTAACAGACGGGTCGGCGTGGTGATAGGAGAGCAGGCTGATCAAGGTAAAAATAACCAGAAAAAACAGTAGGATGCCCAGAATTTCCTTACGCATGGCTTTGTCGCCTTTTACGGGTTATAGGCAATATCGCTAACTTGGGGCTCAATGGTATTTGTAACTACTCAGAGCACTTCATTTTCGGCCCTTCCGGCCTTTCCATATAGCGATGCTATTATGAAAAGACCTGAATGA
>CAZGPF010000282.1:0-2329 GCA_964527275.1 uncultured Desulfosarcinaceae bacterium | reverse complement strand
AAATCCCGCCGCAATACTCACCGAGGCTTACCGTCGTCAGGCGCAAGATAGATAGCGGCGGCATCCCTGGCATGATTTCTCTTGCGTCCCTTGGCGCTGACACGCTTAAGGGTCATACTGGAAAGTTTGCATACGTGACGACGATCTTTGCGAGTGGCACAGGCAGCTTGAATTTGCACAGTTGCGGTATCTCCCCCAGACGAAAATATTGGTAGCCATTTGGCCCTTGCCGGGTTGTATTTTCAACAATTAGTATCCTGAATAAGGTTCAAAGCGCAAGGTTGAAAGCTGATGGTTCAGAGTGCGGGGCCATGCGGCGTACCGCCCGGTACTGAAATCCCGTCGGCACCACTTCGGCCTGTCCGGAGGGGAGACCGGCCTTTGAACCCCGGACTCTGAACCGCTTTTTGGCTTGTCGGCCTGTGTTGTATGTGAGATATGCAAGCAGTCGCTTTCCGATTACAGAAAACAAAATCGCCAACCATGGCAACAGGAACCACGGCATGATCACCCTACTGGACTATGGTGCCGGCAATGTCCGCAGCGTCACCAACGCCCTTGAGCGTCTCGGCGCATCGATAAAGGTCGCCGGCGACGGAGAAGATATTCTCGCGGCTGAAAAACTGGTTTTTCCCGGCGTGGGGGCCTTTGGCCCCATGATGGATATATTGGAGCGCAAGGCGCTCCTCGCCCCGCTGAAGAGATATCTGCTAGCGGGGCGGCCCTTTTTGGGCATCTGCCTGGGCATGCACGCGCTATTTGAATTCAGTGAAGAGTCGGGCGGTACGCCCGGACTGGGCATCCTCAAGGGAGATGTCCGGCGCTTCGCCACCGATCTGGCCGTACCGCATATAGGCTGGAACGGCATCCGAATCCAACAGCCGTCACGGATCTTCAACGGCCTTAGGGGGGATGAAAAATTCTATTTCGTGCACTCCTACCATATCGTCCCCACGGATGATGCGGTCGTCTTGACAAGCACCGATTACGGCGGCGAGTTCGCCAGCGCCGTGCAACAGGGCCAGATCATCGGCACGCAATACCATCCAGAAAAGAGCGGTGGCCCTGGGCTGAGGCTGCTTGAGAATTTCATCCGCGCCAAAGAGTTGGAGGGCCAACCCCTCCAGACCACCACCCCTACCCGGCTGGCCAAACGCATCATCGCCTGCCTGGACGTTCGCGAAAATGACAGCGGCGACCTGGTGGTCACCAAGGGCGATCAGTACGATGTCAGGCAGGCGGGTGAAGTTCGCAACCTGGGCAAACCTGTGAATTTGGCGCGTCGCTACTTTGAGGAGGGTGCCGATGAGATCGCCTTTCTCAACATAACCGGCTTCAGAAATTTTCCCCTGCAAGACTTGCCCATGATCGAAGTGCTCAAACAGACCTCTGAAAATGTATTCGTCCCCCTGACCATCGGGGGCGGAATCCGTGACTATACCGATGGCAGTGGGCGACACTATTCGGCCCTCGAAGTAGCCGCAGCCTATTTTCGCTCTGGCGCTGACAAGGTATCCATCGGCGGCGACGCAGTCTCGATTGCCGAACAGTATCTGCGAAACGGCAAGGCCACTGGCGATAGCGCCATCGAATCGATATGCCGGGTTTACGGCAGCCAGGCGGTGGTCATATCCATCGACCCGCGCCGGGTCTATGTGGATCTACCCGCCAGTGTTGCGCATCAGGTCATAGAGACGCGGATACCGGGCCCCGGCGGCGAGCGTTATTGCTGGTACCAATGCACCATCCGGGGTGGCCGCGAAGGCCGGCCCCTGGATGCCATCACCCTGGCCCGCATATGCGAAAAACTGGGAGCCGGCGAGATTCTGCTCAACTGCATCGACCGGGACGGCACCAAGGCGGGTTTCGATATCGAGCTGATCAACGCGGTCAAAAACGCGGTGCGCATACCGGTGATCGCCTCCAGCGGGGCCGGATCAGCCGACCATTTCCTGGAGGTCTTCCAGCGTACCGAAGCCGAGTCGGCCCTGGCCGCCGGCATCTTCCACAGGCGGGAAGTGCCCCTCGGCGATGTTAAAGACTATTTAAATTCTCGGGTGGAGATTCGGTTCGGCGGTTAGAAACTGTGTAACTACTCAGCGTAATGGCAAAAAGCACAAAAAAGCACGAACTGCAACAATTCTATCTCGAACTGTAACTGCTCAGAGTGCTTTAGGTTCGGTCATTCAGGTCTTTTCATAATAGCATCGCTATATGGAAAGGCCTGAAGGGCCGAAGATGAAGTGCTCTGAGTAGTTACCCCACGCCTTCCTGAGCATGGCATCCCATCACTATCCAAATCAAAATCGAACGCAACCAGACAATCCGA
>CAZGPF010000281.1:0-2337 GCA_964527275.1 uncultured Desulfosarcinaceae bacterium | reverse complement strand
CCCCCCTTCAAACCAGTCCCAGATGCCTGGCCCGGGCGTGTAGCTGGTGCGCAAGTCTTACCGTGGCCTGGTCCACCATGCGTCCTTCTACGGCTACGGCTCCCAGGCCCTTGGCTTTGGCAACGTCCGAGGCCTGGATGATTTTGAGGGCTCTTTGAATTTCCTCTGCAGACGGTGAGAAGACCTGGTTGATGGTTTCGATCTGAGCGGGATGGATGGCCCACTTGCCGTCGCAGCCCAGGGCGCAACTCTTGGAGGCTGCTTTTTTGAGCCCTTGCGGGTCCTTGAAGTTGCCGTAGGGGGCATCGATGGCCATCAGGCCGTTGGCCTTGGCAGCCATCACCAGGCGGCTTAAGGCGAAGTGCCAGCGGTCGCCGGGGTAGATCTCTTCCTCTTTTTCTCCATGTCCTGATATGGAGACCAGCCGAGCGCCCACCGAGGCCGAATAATCGGCGATGCCGAAAACAAGGGTCCTGAGACGGTCGCTGGCGCGGGCGATGCGCATGGCAGCCGCCAGGCCTTCGGCCGTCTCGATGGAGGCCTCGATGCCGATGGGCCTGGTCATGCCTTCTGCCCGTTCGATCCCGTCGAGCATGCGAGAGACGAAGTGGATGTCTCCTGGATGGTTCACCTTGGGCACTACGATGGTGTCTAACAGGTCGCCGGCCGCAGCGGTGATCTCTATCAGTTCCTGGTGGGCAAATGCCGAGTCGATGCCGTTGATACGCACGGTCACGGTTTTAGATTGCCACTCGACGCTGCGCAGGGATTGGATCACCTGGCGGCGGGCGCCTTCCTTGGCCGCCAGGGGTACGCTGTCTTCCAGGTCGAGCATGATTACGTCCACCGGGCTGGCGGCGGCCTTGGCGTGCATTTTTTCGACGTGCCCTGGAACGGAGAGGATCGACCTGCGTGGTCTGGTCATCGATTGCTTTTTCCTTGTGCGGGTTAACGTGGCTACCAGCCCAGGGTCAGGTAGTCGTGCATGGAGTTGGCCGCCTCGCGGCCGGCGCCCATGGCCAGGATCACGGTGGCGGCACCGGTGACGATGTCGCCGCCGGCCCAGACGCCCTTCTTGGTGGTCTTGCCTGTCTTGGGGTCGGTGACGATATATCCCCATTTATTCAAGGCCAGCCCATGGGTGGATTGGGTCAGCAGGGGGTTGGCCCCCGAACCCACGGCCACTATGGCCAAGTCGCATTGGAGTGTGAACTCGGTCCCCTTGATGGGTACTGGCCGGCGGCGACCGGAGTCGTCGGGCTCGCCCAACTCCATCTTCAGGCACTGCATACCGGTCAGGCCCCCCTGGTCATTACCCAGGTAGCGGGTGGGGTTGGTCAACAGGAACATCTCGATGCCCTCTTCTTCGGCGTGATGAATCTCGGCGATGCGGGCCGGCATCTCCTCGCGGGAGCGGCGGTAGACAATGCGGACTTTTTCGGCCCCCAGGCGCATGGCGGTGCGCGCCGAATCCATGGCCACGTTGCCTGCTCCCAGGACGACCACATTCTTGCCCCGTGGGATGGGGGTGTCGTATTCGGGGAAGCGGTAGGCTTTCATCAGGTTGGCCCGGGTCAGGTACTCGTTGGCCGAGAGGATGCCGGTGAAATTCTCGCCGGGTATGTTTAAAAAGCGGGGCAGCCCTGCCCCCACACCTACATAGACGGCGTCGTAACCTTGCTCGAACAGCTCGTCCAGCGTTACGGAGCGGCCCACCACGGTGTTGCACTCCAATGTGGCACCCAGACGTTCCATAAAATTGACTTCCTGGTGGACGATCTCCTTGGGCAGCCTGAATTCGGGGATACCGTAGACCAGAACGCCGCCGGGTTTATGAAAGGCCTCCATGACCGTGACATCGTGACCGCGGGTGACCAGGTCGGAGGCCACCGTCAATCCCGATGGTCCAGAGCCGATCACGGCCACGCGTTTACCTGTGGTTTTCTTCTTGGGCGGCAGTGCGCCGGTCCCGTTGACGCGCTCATAATCCGCGCAGAAACGCTCTAAGTTGCCGATGGCCACCGGCTCGCCTTTCTTGCCCAGGATACAGAGCTGTTCACACTGAATCTCCTGGGGACAGACGCGGCCGCAGACCGCCGGCAAGCTGTTCTGGCTCCAGATATTACGAATAGCGCCGGTGAAGTCGCCCTCCACCAGCAATTGGATGAAACCCGGTATATCCACATCCACCGGGCAGCCGGCTACGCAGGCCGGCTTGCGGCACTGCAGGCAGCGCGAGGCCTCGTCCATGGCGGCCTGGGGCGAGTACCCCAGGGGGACTTCTTCAAAGTTACGCCGCCTTACCTCTGGTGCCTGTTCCGGCATGGGCTGCCGCGA
>CAZGPF010000280.1:0-2355 GCA_964527275.1 uncultured Desulfosarcinaceae bacterium | reverse complement strand
GTTAACGCTCTGGGCCTGCGCCGGCCCAACCAGCCGCGACAATATCCGCAAAGCTGCGGCCATCCGTGAAATCGGAGAGGCCTACATGCTCCAGGGCGACTACACCACCGCCCTGCGCGAGCTTCATGATGCTCGGCAGCTCTACCCGCAAGACCACATAGTGCACTTCGACCTGGGCGTCTGCTACACGATAAAAAAACGGATGCCCGACGCCATAGTGCATTTCAAACGTGCCATCGCGTTGAAGCCCAGCTATGTGCCCGCGCGTAACAACCTGGGCACGGTCTACCTGGAGACCAGAAAGTGGGATGCGGCCATCAAGATCTTCAAAAAGATCGCCAAAGAGGCTCTCTATGCAACGCCGCACTACCCCCTGTCCAACCTGGGCCTCGCCTACTACCATAAAGGCGAGTATCAAGCAGCCTTGGAATACTACAGGCAGGCCTTGAAAATAGAAGCAAATTTCGTGAACGCATTACGCGGCGCAGGGCGCGTCTACCTGGCGATGAAGGATGGCCGGATGGCCGCAGGCTACTTGAAGCGGGCGCTGAAATTGGCTCCCAAGGCGGCGGAAATTCACTTCGATATGGCAGAAGCCAGCCTGCTGACCGGTCGCCTCGACCAGGCCAAAGCATATTTTGAAACCGTAATCGTGCTGGAAGCACCGGAGAGCGACCTATCCGCGAAAGCGGCGCAACGGCTGCGTTCGATGCGGTAGTTGGGGGGAGTAATATGGTCAGGTTCTGAACTCCGGCTTTTGCCGAAGTGACGTGGAAGCGGACCTTTTCAGGGAGACGGTAGTAGCGCGGGGTCTATTCCAAACCGCCCTCCACGGAACCGAAGCCATTACCCTTTGCTTCTCTGGATGGGTCAGGGGGAGGGTGAACTCTCATCTCCGCCAGCTCTTCCCTTTTTTGCAATCAATTCCGCGAAATCAAAAAGGAAGATATTGGATTGGCCGCGACCGCTGATGTTTTTGAGCTTCTGAACGACCCCGGCTACAATTTCCAGCTCGCCGTCCTGATCCAGATCACCTATGGCGAAATCACTGATAAGCTTAGGCAGATAGCGTGTGTGCAACAAGGTTTTCATCCCCAGTGCGTCCGACATGAGAATCTCAATGCGGCCACGTTTGAAGAACCGGGTGCGCCTCGTGAAACCGCCGGAGAGATCCTCGTTGCGTAAAACGACTACCTCTTCAACCTCGTCTGCATTCAGATCCAATACCTCAATGCGGCCATTTATGTAATGATATTCATTCCCGGTGAGACTTTCCATCGATCTGACTTGGACCAGCACCGGCACCATGCCGAATCCCTTGGAGCTGACCCATTCCTGGGTTCCGTCGCTGGCCATCACCTGGAGCCGTGCCCCGGAGTTGTAGGCGAATATCATGCGTTGTTCGCCGGCGGGAGCCATGCTGCCGATCCCCATGCCGAAAATATTCTGCTTCCGAGGCACCTCTAAGCGTGAACCTCTGCGATATTTTCCGTCTCGCCATATAATTTCATGGATTCCCGGTTGAAAAAGGGTCTCCAGGGCCTGGCGCTGGCAAAAAAGCACCCTGCCACGCTCGGGAAAATTTATGGCCCTGAAATAGAAATTCAGCAGGCCGGCCACCCGTTTGAACTTCCGGCCGTCATACTCCAATACGAATGAACCCACCCGGCCGTTACCGTTATCGAAATTGGTAACGAAAATTTCATCCCGGCCATTGCCATTGACATCCGATGTGTCTACGCCGATGTAGTTGCCGAAGCCCTTCAGAGCGGCCATTTCTACAAAACGGTCTTTGATAAATTTATAGATCCAGAGTCGATTCAACCCGGCAATAACTGTCTCCGGTACATCATCACCATCAATGTCTCCAATGGCCACGGCCTGTATTTGACCATCAATTCGAGGGCCCCGTTTGGCATGGGCGGCACTGATTAAAACCGTCCTGGTGCTATTATCGCCATTACCAGTATCGTTATAGGTGAGTGGGGATTGAGTCGGCAATTTTGCCGGCTGCTGAAAAATAGAATCAGATGGTCTGTTTTTCACTGCGGGAATCACCCCGGCCGGCCAGGATGATTGCTTGTTGGTATCAATCGGGTCGGGCAGATGCTTGTTGTTTTGGGCCGCGAACAAAGCGGCATGTTCTACCAGTGTCGGGTGGATCAACTCAAAAACTAATACAATCGCTAAAATGAGGCCTAATTGAACCGATTTCAATGCGGATCTCCTTTTGACCGCCAATGATGCCGCCGGATGGAATGGCCGTTGCTGATTGGCCGGAGCATCTCCTTTAAGCACATAAAAAAGGCCCGCCGATTATAAAAAAGGCGGGCCTTTTGATCATACATTGTTGTC
>CAZGPF010000279.1:0-2359 GCA_964527275.1 uncultured Desulfosarcinaceae bacterium | reverse complement strand
TGGCAATCGCACTGGCCGTCCGGGATGTGCACAATTTGGCACACTTCTTAACCGAGATGCGGTCTTTTGACAACATAATTGTGCCCATCGCGGCATCATCGGCAACCAAATGGAGTGAGGAGAGGCCCCGACATGCTTTCTAAAGTGCCCAGCGCCGCGGTCATCGGTATAGATGCTTATATGGTGGACGTAGAGGTGGATATCGCCTATGGGTTGCCGAGTTTTATAACCGTCGGGCTGCCGGAGATCTCCGTAAAAGAGAGCAAGGAACGCGTAAAAGCGGCGATCAACAATTCAGGCTATACATTCCCCGATGACCGCATCACCGTCAACTTAGCGCCGGCCCACATAAAGAAGGAGGGAACGGGGCTCGATTTGCCCATGGCCATGGGTATTCTGGGCGCCAGCGGTGTCGTACCCCAAGCGGCGATGAAGAGGCTGCTCTTCTTTGGTGAACTGAGCCTAGATGGACGCATTAAAGGGGTTCTGGGGATGCTCTCCATGGCGCATGCCGCCCAAAGCGCAGGCTTTACGGCGGTGGTAGTGCCTTATGCCAACCGCAAGGAGGCCGCCGTTGTAAAGCAGATGAAAGTTTATGCTCCCCGTAATCTTGCCCAGGCCGTGGAGTTCGCCAGGGGGGCCATCACCATTGAAGCTGAATCCTTCGATCCGGCAGACCTGTTCGCCCCCGGCCATTGCGTTGCGGAAGACTTTTCCGAAGTCAATGGCCAGGAACATGTGAAAAGATCTCTGGAGATCGCCGCCGCTGGTGGCCACAACCTATTGATGCTCGGTCCGCCGGGAGCCGGCAAGACGATGTTGGCGCGCAGACTGCCAACCATTCTACCGCCGCTGACCTTCGAAGAAGCCATCGAAACCACAAAAATCTACAGCATCATGGGGATGCTCAACCTGGATCAATCCCTGGTCACGCAGCGCCCGTTTCGATCACCCCATCACACCATTTCAGATGCCGGTCTCATCGGAGGCGGCGCGCGGCCCCGTCCCGGTGAAGTCAGTCTGGCACATAACGGCGTACTTTTTTTGGATGAACTGCCTGAATATAAAAAAAATGTTCTGGAAGTACTTCGTCAGCCCATGGAGGACCATGCCGTCACCATCTCGAGGGCCCTTACCAGCCTGACTTACCCTGCCAGTTTTATGCTGATAGCGGCCATGAACCCATGTCCTTGCGGCTATGCCACCGACCCGCATCATGAGTGTCGATGTTCAAACCTGAAAATCATGCAATATCGGTCTAAGATATCCGGCCCGCTGATCGATCGTATCGATATGCATGTGGAGGTGCCGGCCGTCTCCTATCGAGATTTGTCCGTGAAATCGGCAGCAGAACCCTCAGCGGATATTCGCCAGAGAGTCGTGGCTGCTCGCGAGATACAGACCCGGCGCTACCAAAAAATCAAAATATACTGTAACGCCCAGATGGCCAGTCGCCATGTCCGATCATATTGCCGCCTCGACTCCACCTCCGGCAAACTCATGGAGAGAGCTGTGGAGAAATTCGGTTTGTCGGCCAGAGCCTATTTCCGCGTTCTGAAAATCGCGCGCACCATCGCCGACCTATCCCAGGCCCCTGACCTTCAGACGCGGCACCTGTTCGAAGCGCTTCAATACAGGATCCTAGATCGCAATACTCCCGCCTATCCCTCGATTGAAAATTAAGCTGCCGGGTACTTAAGAATCGCTACCAGGCGTCAATTTGGTTAGGTCGCTGTCCATATATTAGCAATCCTCGCGAGTTTATGGGACTCTTTTTGCAAAAAACCGCGTCTGGCCGGCATTTATGTGTTGACAAAGATTATGCAAGCTAGGTAAATGCCACACACTGTGCCTGTTGATGAAATTGTTAATCTAATTTGAAAAAGGAGAATACAGCATGACGAAAGCGGAACTCGTTGAAAAAATGTCCAAAGATGCCGGCGTTACAAAAGCCACGGCCCAAGCCTGCCTCGAATCTTTTACCGCGTCTGTCACCAAAGCGCTGAAGAAAAAAGATGGCAAGGTTACCCTGGTAGGATTCGGCACCTTCCAAAAAATTCGCCGTAAAGCCCGCAAAGGCAGAAATCCGCAAACCGGTGAAGTGATCAACATCAAAGCCACCAACGTAGTCAAATTCAAACCCGGCAAGAAACTTAGAGAGGCCATCTAGGCCCACGCCGTAGTCCAGGGAAGTTCATAGTGGGTAGAAACACCTTGACTCCTCGGGTAGAAGCCGCTACAAGGTCAAACTTATTTTTGATGCGGGGTGGAGCAGTCTGGTAGCTCGTCGGGCTCATAACCCGAAGGTCAGAGGTTCGAATCCTCTCCCCGCTACCACTATAAAACAAAGGGCTTAGAT
>CAZGPF010000278.1:0-2363 GCA_964527275.1 uncultured Desulfosarcinaceae bacterium | reverse complement strand
CTATATGGAAAGGCCTGAAGGGCCGAAGATGAAGTGCTCTGAGTAGTTACAACTAAAAACAACTGGCCCATCCTTGAACCCTGAACTAGGCCCAAGGCCGCCTTTCTATCAGGAAATCCTTACTCAGATCCTCCATGACCTCACTCGCAATAGACTCACACCCTGGTGCCACATGCAGCACGATGGTGCCGCTAGGCGCATCCAGAGTGGTGACTGTGGCAAGGCCTTCATAGGCTTCAAACACAAATCGAATCAAGTTGATACGACGTCTATCAACCCGATAAAAGAGTTTAACGGTTTGCATCCAAACTCCGAGTTTGACATCTAGCGGGAGCCATAAAACTAAGCTTGTGGTAACTACTCAGCGTAATGGCAAAAAGCACAAAAAAAGTACGAACTGTAACTGCTCAGAGTGCTTCAGGTTCGGTCATTCAGGTCTTTTCATAATAGCAGCGCTATATGGAAAGGCCTGAAGGGCCGAAGATGAAGTGCTCTGAGTAGTTACAGCTTGTGAAGGCATTTAATATAGGATATGGCGCACTCATGCAAATGCCATGGAACATATTACGTCCCGACCTTAGCCAGGTACGGGAAATCAGCGCCCGCGTGGGATGCCACCCCATCATCGCAACCATTCTGGCAAATCGTAACATCACCACTGCCGATCAAGCTGCGGCGTTTCTGGAACCAACCATGGATAATCTTCCGTCGCCCCTGGAGCTTTCAGGTATGCAGGCGGCGACCGGCAGAATCTGGCAGGCCATCGAACAAAACGAGCGGATTCTGGTTTTTGGCGACTACGACGTTGACGGCATTACGGCCACAGCTCTGCTGGCTCAGTTTTTCGATAGCGTCGGCGCCGATGTTCTGACCCACATTCCCCATCGCATAGACGAAGGCTACGGTCTGCAACCCAAACACATCAATCAGTTGGCCGCGCCGCGCAACGTTGGCCTGATCATTACCGTAGACAACGGTTCCAGCTGCCATGCGGCCGTAGATGCCGCCCAGCGTTTCGGCATCGATACAATCATCACGGACCACCACCTAGTCGACACCCCGCCACCGGCGACGGCGGTGATCAATCCCAAATTGAGTGCTGAACCAGCATCCCTCGCCGACCTGGCCGGAGTGGGCGTGGCCTTCTACCTGGCCATTGGCCTGCGCATGCTGCTGCGTGACAATGGATGGTGGGAGTCGCGCACAGAACCCAACCTGATCTCGCTTTGCGATTTTGTTGCCCTGGGCACCATCGCCGACATGGTTCCCCTGACCGGTGTCAACCGCGTCCTGGCCAAATTTGGACTAAGGCAGCTTAACAGCAACACGCGTTGCGGCATCGAAGCCTTGCTGCAAAATTGCAACCTGCGCCATGGAGTGATCGCTTCCGATGATATCGCCTTTCGGCTGGCCCCCCGCATCAACGCCGCCGGCCGCATTGGCCATCCCCAGGTGGCCCTGGACATACTCAAGGCACCCTCAATGGACGCGGCCCGGAAACTGGCCGACACGCTGGGCCAACTCAACCAGCGCCGACAGGAGATCGGCCGCAAGATCCACGATCAGGCCCTAAAACGCATCGAAAACCGCGCCGACCTGATGGAACGCAAATCGATATTGCTGGCCGACGAACGCTGGCACCCCGGCGTGCTCGGTATCGTGGCCGCTCAATTGACGGCCCGACTGCGCCGGCCGGTGATCTTATTGGCCGCCGAAAACGGCATAGCCCGAGGGTCCGGGCGCAGCACGCCCGAAATAGATCTCTATGCCGCCCTGAGCCTTTGCGCCCACCTTCTGGAAAGATTCGGCGGACACCGTATGGCGGCCGGTCTCACGGTCGGGACCGATAATATCCGTAAACTCCAGGCGGCATTCGAAAAGGCCGTCATCCAATTGTCGCCGGCAAAATATGAGACCCCGGAGCTGCAAATCGACACTGAAATGCGCTTCGATCATATCAGCCCCCGGTTGCTCAATGAACTAGAAGGCCTGGAACCATTTGGCACGGGTAATCCAGCCCCTCTGTTTGCCGCCCGCGATGTCAACGTGGCCTCGGCGGCAATCGTTGGCAACCGCCACCGGCGAATGTCCCTGCGCCAGCCATCTCATGACGGACCGGCTATCGATGCCATGCAGTTCAACCTGCCACCTGGTACGCCCCGTGTCGAAAATTTTGCGCACATTGCTTTTCGGCTGCAATGGAACCGTTATCGCGGTAAGAAGCGAATCCAGATAGTAGTAGAGGACTTTTAGGGCCTTAAGTTTTGTGCTTGCAAACCTTTAAGGATATTTCTAAGATGAAAATTTGGTAACTACTCAGCGTAATGGCAAAAAGCACAAAAAAGTACGAACTATAACGATTG
>CAZGPF010000277.1:0-2378 GCA_964527275.1 uncultured Desulfosarcinaceae bacterium | reverse complement strand
CGTTATAGTTCGTGCTTTTTTGTGCTTTTTGCCATTACGCTGAGTAGTTACAACACCAGAAACCTTAACTTGTCGGTCATCAGCAGCAGGCCGGTGATAATCAGCAGAGTGCCGGCGACGGGGTTGATGTAACGCGGCACCCTGGATGCATGACGAACGAATAGCAGTAAAAAATTAATGGCCACCGACAGAACGATAAACGGCAGGGCCAGTCCCGCTGCGTAGACACCCAGCAGCCATCCGGCTTGCCCCATGGCCTCCTGGTCCTGAGCCATGACCAGCAGCGAGGCCAGGATAGGGCCGATGCATGGTGTCCAACCCGCGCCAAAAGCCATGCCGATGAAAAAGGTACCCAAAAAATGTATCGGTTTCTGGCTAGGCTGCCAGCGTCTCTCATGATGCAGCAGGGCGATGGGCATAAGGCCGGTCATATGCAGGCCGAGGACGATGATCAGCGCGCCGCCCACGATCCGAATCCAGTGCCTGTAAGTCCCCAGCAGACCTCCCAGCAGGGAGGCCGACAGCCCCAGGGCGATAAAAACCAGGGAGAATCCAAGGACAAACGCCAGGGTGGAAAGGATGATCTTGCGCCGAACGGCCATCCGCGAAGCCTTGCTCAACTCTTCAAGAGACATGCCGGTGATAAAACAGAAATAGGATGGGATCAGAGGCAACACGCACGGCGAGAAGAACGAAAGCAAGCCGTACAGGAAGGCGATTGAAAATGTAACGTCAGCAAACATGAATGGGACCTTGCTAGCGGCTCTTTAAAAACTGGCGCGCGTCGCCGCGCAAAACATAGAGCGCCACGGCCAGCAGTCCTCCGTTCCGCGCCAGGTTGAACCAGACACCGGACGGCGCGGTTTCATCGAGGGTGAAGCATCCGCAGGCCACATCGATCCCCCGGTAGGCATTGTAGCCCAGCGCGCCAATGAAAATCACCAGCATGCAAGATACCAGCAGGGCACCGCCCTGGACCCAGCGGTTGACGATCAGGCTGACTCCGCAGACCAGCTCGATCCAGGGCAGGATCAGGGCCACGGGAACCACCATGCTCCTCGGCAGGATCTGGTAATTGGCGATAACCTCGGCAAATGAAAGCGGGTTGAATACTTTTCCCCAACTGGCGTAGATGAAGACGGCCCCAAGCAGGATGCGGCCGGCCGTATAGAGGTGGCGGCCGGCAAAATATCCGTTGCCGGTGATCATGACGGGCTATCCTATTGGGGGCCGTTCTTTGGAGTCCAGGCTGTTGAATTTACCCACCATCAGTTCACCCAACGCCCTCGACCGGGCAGTGGCCGCCTCGACCGCATCAATCAAGGCAGCTCTCAGGCCGCCTTTCTCCAGGGCATGCAGTCCCGCGATGGCAGTGCCCCCCGGAGAGGTGACCATGTCCTTAAGCTGACCAGGATGGGAGTTGGTCTCCAGCGCCATTTTGGCTGCTCCGAGTACGGTTTGGGCGCAAAGCTCCCTTGCTTGCGAACGGGGAAGGCCCATTTTGACCCCCGCGTCCGCCATGGCGTCCAGAATCATGAATATGTAAGCCGGACCGCTGCCGCTCAAACCCGTGACCGCATCCAGCAGGCAGTCCTCATTTATAAACAGACAACGCCCCACCGGTTGGAAGATTGCCATGGCCATATCTATATCCCGGGGCTCGACATGCTCTCCGGCGGCAATCACCGAGGCGCCTTCTTTAACCGCCACACAGACATTGGGCATACAGCGGATCAGGCGCACCTCTTTATGGATCAACGACTCCATGGCGGCCAAAGGCACGCCGGCAGCGATGGAGATGATCAACCTGGTCATATCTAGCAGCTCAGCGGTCTCCTGGAGGACTGTTGCCATGACTTGAGGTTTGACGGCATAGATCACGATTTCGGCCGATTTTATGACCGTGTTGTTGTCGGTGGTGGTGGCGATGCCATGGCGTTTTTCCAGCACCCTTAACCGTTCGGCGCACACATCCGAGCAGATGATTCTATCGGGTGTCGATTGCCCCGTGCCGATCAACCCGCTGAGCAGGGATTGGGCCATGTTCCCGGCGCCGATGAACCCGATGGTTTTATCTTTTAACATGAGCTGCGCTCTCCATTAGTCTATATGATTCGGATCACTTTAAAGGGTAGTCCATAATTGTCAAGAGGAATCAATAATCTGATCTTGATGAGATCCGGCTATATGGCTGTTAAATTCAGTCTACCGCATGGCGCTGCCTGGCCTGGGGTTGTGGCGCACCAAATGAGACTGAAAATTGAAACTACACCAGCGGATGACCTTTGAACCCCCGCTCATCGATATAAGGATAGGCTAACCATATCGTAACTACTCAGCGTAATGGCAAAAAGCACAAAAAAGCACGAACTATAACG
>CAZGPF010000276.1:1175-2389 GCA_964527275.1 uncultured Desulfosarcinaceae bacterium | reverse complement strand
TTGGTACCTCAAAGGCCCGGCAACGCGGCAGATTCGGTGCCCTGTGAACGCTTACGTAAACTTAACTTAGAGAATAGTGAATGCAAAGAGACCAACGTAATAAAATTGAGGCTAAACTAAATCTATTGCTGGCTCAATTCGACCGGCAAAAAGAGCAACCAACACCTGCCCCGTCCCTTTCAGCGGCCACAAGATTGATCCGCCGGCGCAAAGGCAAACCAGACCTTCACATCACTTAGAGACCAGCCATCTACTTAGGCGCTCAGTGCGAAAAACTGTTTGAGCAAAATCTCGAATCGTGGTTAATATACGCCACTAGATCAAATATCTTCAGGAGGTAACATGGGTACAGCCGCCGATATAGAATTTGTAGTGGGTGAGAACTATGAGAATGAGAAGGGCCTCTTCACCGTGGTTTCCATTCGTCGTCAAGAGATGGTGATTCGTTGGGAGAGTGGTGAGCAGATTACTACCGATATCAATCTGCAGCGTAACATTCAGGCCCGTCGGCGCTGGGAAAAGTTCCAAAAGGAAAATGTCCCCAAAGCGGCGAAAAGAGCCGGCGGGGCAGCCGGAGCCCGGCCGCAATTCACCGGATTTCAAGCTGCGGATTTTAAAAACAGCGCCAGTGGAACCAGGTGGCGCGGCCGCGGTCAATTGGGCGGTGTAGTAACCAAGAAGCTGCCTGACGGACCTTTTAATTTCAATTCCTGGGCATTTGCCAATAAGCCCGAACTGCATTGGCGCGATCTTAGTCAACGCCAGCGCGAAGGCGCTGACCAGGGTGCCAGGTTTTTAGCGCGGGTCGATGGCATGTCTCTATTCTACGGCCTTAGCATCGTACGCCCGGATGACAAAGTGGGCACGTCTCAGGAGTGGTCCGTGTTCAGTGAGTGGGTAGCTCAGGCAAAGAGCGATGAGCTGCTGCATCGGCTCGCCCTGGAGCACGAGCTTGCCATCCGCGAACGAACGACCTCTGCATTAGCCGTGCTGGCGCCGGAGAGTCAAGGGTGGCGCGTTGATGATAAGGTCTATGCCACAGTCGCGGAATTCATACATCAATTGCCGGCCACGGGCCCGCTCAACCTGGAGATCACCAGGCGTCTCGAGAAGATCCATGTGGTGGCCCGCGGCAAAAAGGTAGCCGATGAGATCGCGGGGATTATTGAAGTTTTGATGCCGGTCTATCAGGCGGCCCTGGAAATCATCGATTA
>CAZGPF010000276.1:0-1075 GCA_964527275.1 uncultured Desulfosarcinaceae bacterium | reverse complement strand
TTTATAGGGAATTCTAATTGCCTAGAGGTTCAATATGTTGGGGCGTCGGTTCCTGGCCTTTAAGCCCTCTTCGATGAGCGCCAGAACGGTAGGTTTCTCTTCTGGAAATTTATATCCCTCATAACTATGGCTGAAAAGAAGCGTTCCGTCGCGCCGTTTCCAATAGTTACCGGCGTGATCGAAACAGACACGGGAGGTCAGGTTCAGGGCTTCTATCATGCTCCTCAGTTCTATCAACTGCTCCCCGGCGGTGAGCAGCTCCAGCGATCCTGCTCGCAACTCCTCGTCCAGGGCCGTTTCCGGCATGGGATAGAAGGGGCGTGAACGGATGTAGTGGGGGTCGATGGCGTTCAGGACCCTGGCGGTGTTGCGGGCATGGTTGCGCCAGAGCGCTTTTCCACCCAGACCGGGCATCCAGTATTCGGAGAGCTGAAACCCTGCGGCCAGGGCCTTGCGGCCACCGCGAATGTGCCCCTCGGCAGTGACGCCCTTGTCGATCTTTTTGAGCAGGAGATCGTCACCGCTTTCGAGCCCCACATGCAGGCGGTCCAGGCCGGCCTGGCGAATGGCGCTCAGCTCTTGGGCCGATTTTCGCATCAGGGTCCTGGAGCGGGCATAGGAGGTCACCCGCTTGAGGCTGGGAAAGGTCTTGCGCAGGTATCGCAGCACATCCACCAGGTGATCGGTCTTCATGATCAAGCTGTTGGCATCCTGTAAAAACGCCGTTTTAGCGCCGGAGAGCAGCCATTCAATCAACATGGCGATTGCCGGATTGTTATTTAGTCGCGGTTCTTTTGCCATCAGATCCATCAACGCCTCGTGCAATACGCCCCCATTGGATTGAGGAGCTCTTACGGCATGGGCGACGGCCGCCATGGCGTCGATATCGCGTTTGATTTCAGCCGGTGGGCGTATTTCGAATTTTTCCTTTTTGTACATGGCGCAGAAGGCACACCGGTTCCAGGGACAATTGCGGGTGAAGCGGACCAGCAGCGAGCTGCTGCCGCCTTCACTGGGGGGGCGATAAACGCCGCTTTCAAAATCGTATGGTGCCGTCGTGGATTGTGTCGCCATT
>CAZGPF010000275.1:0-2393 GCA_964527275.1 uncultured Desulfosarcinaceae bacterium | reverse complement strand
AAACTCCCTACTACCATTTTAGCTGGCTGGATACAAGATCGAGAGCCACCTTTGAATAGGAAAAATCGTGATTAATATTTATACGTTTGTAACATTCTAAGTCCGCGACGCATCTGCATAGAAGCTAAAAGTAAGGAAAAAAGTAACTACTCAGCGTAATGGCAAAAAGCACAAAAAAGCGCGAACTGCAACAATTCTATCTCGAACTGTAACTGCTCAGAGTGCTCTGAGTAGTTACGGAAAAAATTGAGGAGGAACGCATGTGGGAATATACGGACAAGGTTAAGGAGCACTTTCTCAACCCGCGTAATGTCGGCGATATCGAAAATCCCGACGGCGTAGGTGAGGTCGGTTCGCTGGCCTGCGGCGACGCCCTGAAACTGAGCATCCGGGTGGGTGACGATCAGCGTATCGTAGATGCCAAATTCCAGACATTCGGCTGCGCCAGCGCCGTTGCCTCCTCGTCGGCCTTGACCGAGATGGTGATTGGCAAAACCGTGCGCGAAGCTCAGGAGATCACCAATGAACATATCGCCGAATTTCTGGGCGGCCTGCCCAAAGAGAAGATGCACTGTTCAGTAATGGGCCAGGAGGCATTGGAGAAGGCCATCGCCTGTTACCTGGGCGAGCCGGAGAAAAAACCCGAGGGTAATCTGGTGTGCGAATGCTTCGGCGTCACCGATGTGCAGATAGAAAAGGCCCTGACGGCGAACACCTTGAAGACGGTCGCAGAGGTCACCAACTATATCAAGGCCGGCGGCGGCTGCGGTAAATGCCACGAGAAGATCGAGGAGATCATAGCCAGGATCAACGGCACCGGGGTCGAAAAGGAGCCCCAAGCCAGCAGGCTGACCAACATCGAGAAGATCAAATTGATCGAAGAGACTCTCGAAAGGGAGATCAAACCGGCCCTCAAGCAGGATGGTGGCGATATACGCCTGGTGGATGTGGACGGCGACCGCGTGATCGTCAAGCTGATTGGCACCTGCGCCACCTGCGCCATGTCCCAGATCACACTGAAGAATTATGTGGAGTCCAAACTCAAGGAACTCGTGCTCGACACCATCGTGGTGGAGG
This sequence comes from uncultured Desulfosarcinaceae bacterium, assembly GCA_964527275.1. Classification (GTDB taxonomy): domain Bacteria; phylum Desulfobacterota; class Desulfobacteria; order Desulfobacterales; family Desulfosarcinaceae; genus JARRKU01. The sequence continues at coordinate 1,316 of CAZGPF010000275.1, read as the reverse complement.
AGGTGTTCGCATGAAACCGGTATATCTGGACAACAACGCCACAACCAGGGTGGCACCGGAAGTGGTCGCAGAGATGCTGCCCTATCTGGACCAGTTCTACGGCAACCCTTCCAGCATGCATACCTTTGGCGGCAATGTGGGCATACAGCTCAAAGAGGCCCGGGCTAAACTGGCCCGATTGCTGGGTGCCCGACCCGCAGAGATCGTCTACACCTCTTGCGGCACCGAAAGCGATAGCACCGCCATCTGGGCGGCACTGCGGAGCAACCCCGGCAAGCGGCACATCATCACATCCAAGGTCGAACATCCGGCCGTTAAAAACCTGGCCGAATATCTGGCGCAAAACGGCTACCGGGTGACCTTCGTGCCCGTGGACAAAAAAGGCCGCCTGGACACCCAATATCTTTACGACCACCTGAGTCAGGAGACCGCCATCGTCAGCCTGATTTGGGCCAACAATGAGACCGGGATCATCTTCCCCGTCGAAGAGATCGCCGCCAGGGTTCACGCCCAGGGATGCATCTTCCATACCGATGCGGTGCAGGCCGTGGGCAAGCTGCCCATCAATCTGGCCGCTTCCCACATAGACATGCTCTCGCTCTCGGGGCACAAGCTGCATGCGCCCAAGGGCATAGGGGCGCTCTACGTTCGCCGGGGCACCAAATTCGCGCCTTTCCTCAGGGGCGGACACCAGGAGCGCGGCCGGCGCGGCGGCACGGAAAACGTAGCCTCGATTGTAGGTCTGGGCAAAGCGGCCGAGCTGGCCGCCGGCAACCTGCAAGCCAAATACCAGCGCGTGGCGCGTTTGCGCGACAAGCTGGAAGAGGCATTGTTAGAGCGCATACCAAACTCTATGACCAACGGCGATCCGCGAACCCGGCTACCCAACACTACCAGCATCGCCTTCGAATATGTGGAGGGCGAAGCAATCCTGCTGATGATGAATGAGTTCAATATCTGCGCCTCATCAGGTTCGGCCTGCACATCGGGGTCCCTGGAGCCCTCCCATGTCCTGCGGGCCATGGGCGTGCCTTTCACCGCAGCCCACGGATCGATTCGCTTCAGCCTGAGCGTCTACAATACCGCAGAGGAGATCGACCTGATCATTGACAAGCTGCCACCCATTATCGAGCGGCTGCGCGAAATATCGCCCTACTGGAAGCAGCGCGAAGCTTAGTGTGGGAGGAGTTTTAGATATAGAAACTCTGGGGCGTAGTCAGCGCCAGGCGGCCAAACTATGATGTGCAGTTCCTGGTTAAGAAAAAATTATTGTAACTACTCAGAGCACTTCATCTTCGGCCCTTCAGGCCTTTCCA
>CAZGPF010000274.1:0-2402 GCA_964527275.1 uncultured Desulfosarcinaceae bacterium | reverse complement strand
CTATATGGAAAGGCCTGAAGGGCCGAAGATGAAGTGCTCTGAGTAGTTACAAGGAACTTTGAATTCTTCCCAGGCGCTACATCCGGCCAGTGATTTTTTCCAGGGCCCTCTCCACAGTTGCTCTGATCTCTCCCAGTCGCGCCTCGGTACGGGCTTCGAAGCGCATGACCAGGGCCGGCTGGGTGTTGGAGGCGCGCACCAGGCCCCAGCCGTCATCGAAGAGTACCCGCGCGCCATCGATATCGATGACCTTCTCACGCGCCTGGAAGTAGGCGGTGACCTTGGCGACGACCTTGAATTTCAGGTCGTCGGCACACTCGTACCGAATCTCCGGCGTATTGAAGGTCTTAGGCACGTCGGCCAGCAGCTGGCCGATGCTCTTTCCTGTACCGGCCAATATCTCCAGCAGACGACAGGTGGCATATGCGGCGTCATCATAGCCGAAGTAGCGGTCGGCGAAAAAGATATGCCCGCTCATCTCGCCGGCCAGCTCGGCACGCACCGCTTTCATCTTCTGTTTGATCATTGAGTGGCCGGTCTTCCACATGATTGCCTCTCCACCGTTGCTGGCGATATCGTCATACATGGTCTGAGAGCACTTGACCTCCGAGATAAAAGTGGCGCCGGGCTTGCGGGAGAGGATTTCGCGGCTGAAGAGGATCATCAACTGGTCTCCATATATGGGGCTGCCATCGGCATCCACCACGCCGATGCGATCTCCATCTCCGTCGTAACCGATGCCCACATCGAGCTTTTGTGCCTTTACCAGGGCAATCAAATCGGTCAGATTCTCGGCCACCGTGGGATCGGCTTCATGGTTGGGAAACGTGCCGTCCGGTTGGGTGTAGAGTTCGTGCACTTCACACCCCAGGGCGGTCAGGATGGGCACGGCGGTCATGCCGCCGGTGCCGTTGCCGCCGTCCACGCCCACTCGCAGCGGACGCTCCAGGTGAATGTTGTCGCTGATATATTCGATATAGGGCGGCAGAATCTCATATTTTTCCTTTGCCCCCACGCCCCTGTCGAAGTCCCGCTTTGCGAGCATGCGGCGGATCACCTGGAGCTGCTCGCCGCAAACCGAATCCACGCCGCTACAAATCTTGAACCCGTTGTACTCCGGCGGGTTGTGGCTGGCGGTAACCATCACGCAGCCCTGGGTCTTTAAATGCCGAATCGAAAAATAGGCCACCGGTGTCGGGCACATGCCGACATCCACCACCCGGCAGCCGGTGGCGGTCAGCCCGGCCATCAGTTGTTGGGTGTAGCTTTCGGCGGTCTGGCGGCAATCATGCCCCACAGCGATAAAGGAGTTGCCCTGCCTTACCAGGTAGGTGCCGATTGCCATGCCCAGAAGACGCACATCTTCTTCATCCAGGTCCTTGCCGGCGATGCCGCGAATATCATACTGCCGAAAAATCTCAGGATTGAGCATCATTGACTCCTATGCATATTAAACGGTTGATACTATCAGTGCCAAAGCGCCCACTACCCAGCAATAGGGCGCAAAACGGTGTAGTTGTCCTTGCTTGACAATCTTGAGCAGAATCACAAGGGCGGTATAGCCCGCCACGGCCGCAACCAGGCTGCCTATCACAATCGTATCCGCCGGCAAGGTGCCTCGAAAGGCCAGCCCATCCAGCCCGATCACCAGGGCACCAAGGATAGACGGAATGGCCAGCAAAAACGAAAACCGCGCGGCCAGTTCACGCTCGACGCCAAGATAGAGGGCCGCCGCAATGGTGGTTCCGGAGCGCGAGATGCCCGGTATGATGGCTAACCCCTGCACTAGCCCGATGAAAAAGGCGTCTCTTAAGCGCATCTGCCTGATATCGCGGCCTGCGGTTTTGCGGTGCCTGGTCAACCACAAGCATGTACCGCTGATCAGAAGCGCCGCGCCCACAAGCCATATGGTACTAAAGAGCTGCCGCGCCAGGCTGGCAAAGACGAGCCCCAACACGGCAGTGGGAAAAGAGCCCATAACGATCATCACCAGCAGACGAAAATCTGTATTGCGCGCAAAGAGCGAGCCGATCCCCCCCGCTGAACGCACCAGCGCGGGCAAGCGCCCCAGTGTTTGCAGCAGGCCCAGCAGATCCTTGTAAAAAACGACCACCACGGCCAGCAGGGTACCCACATGCAGACAGATATCAAAAAGCAGCTCGGGCTCCACCAGGCCGAATAGATGCTGGCACAGCACCAGGTGCCCCGAACTGCTCACCGGCAGAAACTCCGTCAACCCCTGGACTAATCCCAGCACAAGCGCTTCGATCCGATTCACCATCACCTCGTTGCTTGTTGGTTCGTTAATGAGAGCGCAAGGAACACTATTTTGTTTTGATAATCAAACATTTAATGTAACTACTCAGAGCACTTCATCTTCGGCCCTTCAGGCCTTTCCATAT
>CAZGPF010000273.1:0-2403 GCA_964527275.1 uncultured Desulfosarcinaceae bacterium | reverse complement strand
GCACTCTGAGCAGTTACAGTTCGAGATACAATCGTTACAGTTCGTGCTTTTTTTGCGCTTTTTGCCATTACGCTGAGTAGTTACAGCGAATTTTCGATTACCGAGCATCACTATTTCATCCTCTCCTGTGCCTCCGCCCACAAGGAGAGGTGTGAGTACAGATAACCGAGCCCCCCTGTCCATTCGCAAATCCCTCTTTGCGAACTCAGCGTTGGCTCTGTTTTTTATGTTTGCGTGCCTGGCGTCGTGCTTTGTGCCAATCTGCCTCCTTGCGCCGCTTGGTGGTCCCGATTTTAGGGGCAGGCCTCTGGAAGGGGTCTGATTCGGGAAAGTAGCTTCCCGGGGTTTTTACCTTTACCGGTCGAGACTCGGTTTTCTTCTTTGTAGTTTCCTGTGGCTGCTTGGGGGGCGGCGGCCCGCTGAATGTATCCGGAGCAACGGTATCCGCCAGATAGAGACTCTCGCCGTATTGTCGATAGCGGACACCTTTGGAGAGGGAGTTGGCCACCTGAACAGTTAGTATCACCGGCTGGTTGTCGATGCGCTTGCCCAGGCGCCGGGCCATGGCTCGGTCTGCGGAAAGGAGCAGATAGGCGCGGTTCGATGCACGCACGCCATTTTGCAATGCCGCTGCATAGGCGCGTCGGCGGATGGCAATATAGAGCAGTTTGGGCATCTGTTGCGCTGGCTGCATCTGCGGCATCCTGGAGCGGTCGCTCGCCCGAATCCGTTTTTCCCGTATCTCGATTGGCGACGGAGAGAGGCTTACGACGATTTCGTTCAGGTGGGCGTGGCGTACGTGGCGCCATCCCTCCTCTTCATGGAGAGCCTTGAGCAAACTCTTGGTGTCAACGAATCCATCCGGGTCCGGTAAAAGTCCAAATTCATCGGGTCGTCGTCCCAGCAGGTAGGCCAGGAATTTGGCCAGCTGCCTGGTTTTTGCCAAAGGGTTTGCCATCTATTGAATCCTTTCTAAATTACAATACCGTCATTGTGCTGTCTTGACCCTTGGGACCGGGTCTGGTATCTCCCCATCTCAATCACGCTTATCTCGCTATATAATCGCCAACCCTTTTTCGGAAAGGATCGTCGGCTCATGAGGTGCGATAAATCTAAAGCTTTATTTGCGCGCGCGCAAGAACTGATACCAGGCGGCGTCAACAGTCCAGTGCGGGCCTGCCGGGCAGTGGGCCGGGACCCTCTCTTTATTCAGCGCGCCGCCGGCTGCCATCTCTATGATGCCGATGGCAATGAGTTTGTCGACTATGTCGGTTCCTGGGGGCCGATGATCCTGGGGCATCGACATCCGGCGGTACTTGAGGCCCTGGAAGAGGCCATGCGTCGGGGCACCAGTTTCGGCGCCCCCACCGAGCTGGAGCTCGAATTGGCTGAAATGGTGATCGCGGCGGTGCCTTCCGTAGAGATGGTCCGCATGGTCAACTCCGGCACCGAGGCTACCATGAGCGCCATCCGGCTGGCACGGGGCATGACCGCAAGGGACGTGATTATCAAGTTCGACGGCTGTTACCACGGTCATGCCGACACCTTGCTGGTGGATGCCGGATCGGGTGTGGCCACCCTGGCCATTGCTGGTAGTCCGGGGGTGCCCCGGGCCTTTGTCGAGCAGACGCTCTCCTTGCCATACAACGACATCGCGACCGTCGAGTCTCTGATGACCGCCAGGGCGGATGAGGTGGCCGCCATCATAGTCGAGCCAGTGGCCGGGAATATGGGCCTCGTGACTCCTGAAGATGGTTTCTTGCCGGCCTTGCGCAATTTGTGCGACCGTCATGGCAGCCTGCTGATTTTCGACGAGGTCATGACCGGATTTCGAGTCGCCCAGGGAGGCGCTCAGGAGCTGTATGGTGTTACCCCGGATCTTTCCTGTTTCGGCAAGATCATCGGCGGCGGGCTGCCAGTGGGTGCCTATGGCGGCCACGCCGAGGTCATGTCCAAAGTTGCTCCCCAGGGCCCCGTATACCAGGCCGGTACTCTTTCCGGCAATCCTCTGGCCATGGCCGCCGGCATCGCCACATTGAAGGAACTCGGCCGGCCCGGCTTTTACGAGAAATTAGAAGCGACCGCAGGGCTATTGCTCACGGGCTTGACAGCGGCCGCTGATCACGCCGGCGTGCCAATATCAACGGCGCACGTTGGCTCCATGCTGGGGCTCTACTTTGCAAAGGGGCCGGTGCGCAATTTTTCCGAGGCCCGGCAAGCAAACACAGAGCGCTTTGCCCAATACTATAAAGGTATGTTGGAACGTGGAATTTACCTGGCCCCGTCCCAGTTCGAGGCCGCATTTATCTCCGCCGCCCATGATACGTCCGCCATAGAAAAGACCGTTCAGGCGGCCGCACAAGTATTCAATACACTTGCCTGAATAAAAAACCACGCATAGAT
>CAZGPF010000272.1:0-2426 GCA_964527275.1 uncultured Desulfosarcinaceae bacterium | reverse complement strand
GCTCCCTGAAAAGGAGGTGCAATGGTTACCTTTGATTCACTGAAATCGCGGCAGGACAAGATCGCCGTGGTTGGTTTGGGTTATGTGGGCCTGCCGCTGGCCCTGCACCTGGCCGCCCACTATGACGTAGTGGGTTTGGACCTCAAGGCTGAGCGGGTGAAAGAGCTCAAGGCCGGACATGATCGCACCCTGGAGGTGGACGATGCCGTTCTGGGAGCCGCAAAAATTACCTTCACCTGCTCGGAAGAGGCCCTGGCCCAATGCCGCCTGGTCATCGTTGCCGTGCCCACGCCCATCGATCAATACAATATCCCTGACCTGAACCCCCTGCGGGCTGCCGCCATCACAACAGGCCGACACCTGCAAAGAGGCGCTAGCGTGGTTTTTGAATCGACCGTCTATCCGGGTGCCACCGAAGAGGTGTGCGTACCCCTGTTGGAGAGGGAATCCGGAAAGAAGTTAGGACGCGATTTCAGCGTGGGCTACTCGCCCGAGCGTATCAATCCGGGAGACAGGGTGCATACCCTGCAAACGATCATTAAAATCGTCTCTGGATCCGACGATGAGACCACCAGCATGTTGGCCCAGGTTTACGGCCAGGTGGTCGAGGCCGGCATTCATGTGGCCTCTTCCATCAAGGTAGCCGAAGCAGCCAAGGTGATTGAAAATACCCAACGCGATTTGAATATTGCCCTGATGAATGAATTGTCGATGATCTTCGATACCATGGGGATCAACACCCTGGAAGTGCTGGAAGCGGCGGGCACCAAATGGAACTTCCTTGACTTTCGTCCCGGACTGGTCGGGGGGCACTGCATCGGCGTCGATCCCTACTATCTGACGTTTAAAGCTCAATCCGTGGGCCACCACCCGGAGATGATATTGTCCGGGCGGCGCATCAACGATGGAATGGGCAAATATATCGCCGAGCGGACGGTCAAATTGCTTATCCAGGAAGGCAAGGCAGTCAAGGGAGCTAAGGTGGCCGTGTTGGGAATCACTTTCAAGGAAGATGTCCCTGATCTGCGCAATACGCGCGTAGTGGATATTATCGAAGAACTTGAAGATTACGGCGTGGACGTCCTGCCCCACGATCCCATGGCCGATGCCCGGGAGGCGCGACAATACTATGGCCTAGACCTGGTATCCTTAGAGCGTCTAGGGGGAGTGGATGCCGTGGTGCTTGCCGTGATGCACAAGGTCTATAAAGAGATGGGCCTTACGGGGATTGCAGGGCTCTGCGCGGACGGCATCCCTATCGTGGTCGATGTCAAGGGTGCATTGGATTCCGATGCGGCCAATCAGCCCAAGACATTGGCCTATTGGAGTTTGTAGATCGTGGCTGAACGAAAACTCCTGTATAAGTGTTAGCTGTAAATGGAAATAGCATTCAGCAAGGCAATCACGTATAACCACTCCTTATTAAATCCCCTATCGGGTATCTCCTTGACGGACACATTTGTCGTTAAAAAATCACCACATATGGAATCGGCCCTGTTTGATTTATGGTATGGCCTCGACCCAATGAACAATATCGTATGACAGGGGTTCATCTTTCAGAATATTCCACCCCGATCTGCTGATGTTTTCCATGGTACGCCGGTTGATATTGGCTCCCATCATGCGAACCACTATCGGATTCATTATATCAAAAAGAAAACCGGGGAATGCATTCCTGGGCCGCATATGCTCCAGCAGCAATAGACGACCGCCCGGTTTGCAAACCCTTATAAGTTCCCTGAGACCGATAATGGGATCAGGTACCGAACAGAAGACGAACGTACCGAATACCGTGTCGAAACTGTTATCCGAAAAATCCAATTTCTGCACATCCATCAACTTCAGCTCAACATCAATTTCTGAACTTGTTGCAATGTTCTTTGCGTATGCCAACATTCGCGGACTAAAATCGATGGCGGTGACGGCAACATCCCGGGGATAATATTTTAAATTTTTACCGGTGCCGACTCCGACTTCCAGTGCCTTCGGTCCTTTTATCTTATTCCTCAAGCGAGTGCGCCATTGCTGGATGCGTAGCCATTCCATCGGAGCTTCCAAAAAGTTATAGAAGCATGCGATGCGATTGTAACGCTTCTTAATTTGATCGGTCTTTTCTATGGAAAAATGCAAGTTTTTTCACCTCTGGTCAATTGAGAAGGTCTCCTTCTCTGTTAGTGTAACATCCTTTCTGTAATTTCGGTTTAGCACTGAATTGGCAGATGCCAGGGGGGATCCTTAAAAATCCCCCTGGCGCTCTGCCGGTGTCAGGGCTACGGATTTTCGGTCCAAATATAATTTGAAAAATATGGGCCAGATCGGTACTCCAGTTGTGCATTTAACAACAAAAAAAGGAGGAACCGAAAAAACCCACGACAGAGACATTAGCGCACTTTCGACGGCAATGGAACAGATTATCGAAAATGGTT
>CAZGPF010000271.1:0-2446 GCA_964527275.1 uncultured Desulfosarcinaceae bacterium | reverse complement strand
GCTATATGGAAAGGCCTGAAGGGCCGAAGATGAAGTGCTCTGAGTAGTTACATCCCAGCCAGGTTAACCCCTTAGTCAAGAGCCCCAACCCCTTTATTTAGGAGAACTCATGGCAAAGTTGACCCATATCGATGAACAGGGCCGGGTGCGCATGGTGGATGTCAGCCATAAGGCCGTAACCGACCGCCAGGCCTTGGCCCAGGCAAAAGTGAGCATGGCCAGGGAGACCTTTGAGCTGATCCGGGAGGGGAAGGTCAAAAAGGGCGGCGTGCTGGAGACTGCCCGCATTGCCGGAGTGATGGCGGCCAAGCGTACTGCTGAACTGATCCCCATGTGCCATCCGCTAAGTCTTACACATGTGCGCATTGACTTTTTCCCGGATGCCGCCAGCCACACCATCCGCATCGAGGCCCTGGCGCGGGTCGTGGATCAGACCGGCGTGGAGATGGAGGCCCTGACCGCCGCCTCTGTGGCCGCCCTTACGATCTACGATATGTGCAAGGCCTACGACCGCGACATGGTCATCTCCGAACTCCTGCTCCTGGAAAAGCGAGGCGGCAAAAGTGGTACCTACAAGCGGCGGGAGCGGGCATGAAGCTATGCAACTATTTTAAGTTGATACTATTGTCATTTTTCGTTGCCTGCGGACTGGCCATCTGTGCGCCTGCCGCCACACTCGCGCGCTTGCCGGTCTATCCGATGGCGCTTAAGCGGCTCGCCGTGCCGGACTATCCCCGATTCCAGGATAACGGCAATGTCGCCCCCCTGAAGCTGAGTATCAAGGCGAGTCTCTCCTATCTGCGGCGTCTGCCGCCCCAGCGTCGCATGCGATTCGGTAAAGATCTATACTCCGTATCCCATTTGATACGCTCCCTGGAGACATTCTCCGGCCTGGTCGGAGAGTCTATCGGCTATCAGCCCAATTTCGATTTGCTGAACGCAACCATTCGGAGAGACTATCGCGTCTACCGGTCCATCGGCCGCAAGGCGGATGGCAAAGTCCTCTTTACCGGTTATTACGAGCCGATATTGTCCGGTCGCCTGACGCCCGGCGGAGAGTACAGGGTGCCCATCCACTCCCGGCCACGGGATCTGGTGGAGATCGATATGAAGCCCTCGGCCCCCGATTTTAGAGACCGCCGCCTCGTGGGCCGATATACACAGGGCCGGGTTGTGCCCTATCCCACCAGAGGAGAGATACGCCGCGATCCTGATTTCAATGCCCTTGCTCCCCCCGTGGGGTGGCTGCGGGACGAAATCGATCTTTTTATCCTCCAGATTCAAGGTTCTGGTCGCTTGCAACTGCCAAATGGAGAGCAGCGACACATCCTCTATGACGGCTCCAATGGCCGACCCTATCGCAGCATCGGCAGCCTGCTCATCGCCGAGGGACACATTTCCCGGGCGGAGATGTCCATGGAGGCCATTCGCGACTATCTGCAACAAAATAGAAAAAGCGCCTCGGATCTCCTGGATCGCAACCCCCGCTATATCTTTTTTCGTCAGGCCCGCTACGGCCCCCTGGGCGCGCTGGGCGAAATCTTGACCCCCATGCGGTCGGTGGCCGTGGATCGCACCATTTTCCCATCGGCTGCCCTCTCCTATATCGTCACTCCCCTGCCTCGGGTGCGTCCGCCGGGCGTGATCGTCACGTGGTTTACCCATACCGGCTTCGTGCTGTCCCAGGACGCCGGTAGCGCCATAAAGGGGCCGGGGCGCGTCGATCTCTTCATGGGCCATGGCCGTCTGGCCGAGGTGGGGGCCGGCCGTCTCAAACATACCGGCGCGCTCTACTTCCTGGTACTTAAACCCGACCCGGCCGGAAATATTGATAACGCACCGTAATAAATAAGTTTTTATAGTATTTGCCTCGCCGTGTTGCGCTTGACAGGTATGCCGAAAAGCCGTACAGGTATAGGCCTTAATACTTGGATTACATTTAGGAGTTATCAATGTTTGGAATTGGCATGCCGGAGATGTTGCTGCTTTTTGCCGTGGCTCTCATAGTCTTCGGTCCCAAAAAGCTGCCCGAACTGGCCAAGTCGCTGGGACGCGCCCTGGGTGAATTCAAACGCGCCACCAGCGATCTAAAAGAGTCCATCGAATCCGAAACTGGCATCGGCGAGGTGCGCGATAACTTCAAGGATGTGGCCCAGGAGATCAAGACTCCCGCCAAGGTGGCGGGTGATGTGCCAGATCCCACCCGCGTCGACGGCGATGCTGCCGGGCCGGCTTCCAAGGATGGAGATGTGCCCGCTGAGTCCGCCCAACCCCAGGAGAAGGTTAGCGCCGGCTCTGAGCAATGCAATGCGGATGCGGCTGAACCCGCCAACTTTTCCAGGAGCGGGGATAGCAGTCCATCCCGCCGTCAAGCTTCCCAGTCGCAGGATGGTACCTGTTCAGGGGGTTGAAGTGCATAAGAGGTGATAAGCTACAGCACTGTAAG
>CAZGPF010000270.1:0-2453 GCA_964527275.1 uncultured Desulfosarcinaceae bacterium | reverse complement strand
TGTGCTTTTTGCCATTACGCTGAGTAGTTACACATCGATCACCAATTGGCGAAATTGGAGTGGCAAAGGATTGACACGCTCTTTTTTCCGTATATACTACGCGCCAGGACTTTAAACACGAGGCGAATCGTGATGAGACCCGTCAATCAATTCGCCGCGACTGCCGCGGGTACTACGGCCCGGGTGGTGACAGCGGCTGCATAGCTAATTAAAAACACCACGCCACGGGCTGTAGTAGTCGGCCGGTGGCGGTTTGCTTTAAGCCCCGGATCGGCGTCAACGGTTCGGGGCTTCGCCTTGCAAAGGAGAGCAGACAATGGAACCAGAGAGCAAATTTCAATTCGCCCGACGAATGTCCCAACTACCGCCCTATCTCTTCGGGATGATCAACAAGATAAAGATGGAGAAGCGTTGGAACGGTGACGATGTCATCGATCTGGGAATGGGCAACCCCGCAGACCCGGCACCCCAGCTGGTTATCGACAAACTGGTGGAAGTGGCCAACGATCCGCGCACCCACCGCTACCCAGTGGCCGACGGCCTGCGCAACCTGCGCAGGGAGATCGCCATAAAATACAAGACCGAATATGGCGTGGATTTGGATGCCGAAGACGAAGTGATCTGCACCATAGGTTCCAAGGAGGGTATCTCCCACCTGGCCCTGGCCCTCATCGGGCCGGGGGATACAGTACTGGTACCGGCACCGGCCTTTCCCATCCATGTATACGCCGCCATCATCGCCGGCGGCAGCGTGATACGGATTCCCCTGGAGGGCGAAGACGCCTTTGTCGACCGCATCGCCATGATGTGTGAGAATGTCTATCCCCGGCCCAAGGTGCTGATCCTCAACTATCCCCACAACCCCACCAGCATACTTGGCGGCAGGGAGGTCTTCAAAAAGATCGTCGCCCTGGCCAAAAAGTACAACTTCATGGTGATCCACGATTTTGCCTACGCCAAGATCACCTTCGACGGCTATGTGGCTCCCAGCTTCATGGAGGTCGAGGGTGCCCGCGATGTGGGCGTGGAGTTTGGATCTTTTTCCAAATCCTACAACATGGCCGGCTGGCGTCTGGGCTACTGCGTGGGCAATAGTGAAATCGTGGGCGCGCTGCGCAAAATCAAAGGCTATTACGACTATGGGATCTTCTCGGCCATTCAGATCGCCGGCATCATGGCCCTGCGCCATTGCGACGAGGATGTAACCAAACAGGCCAGCCTCTACGAGAGCCGCCGCAACGTGATGTGCGAGGGCTTAGAGCGCATCGGCTGGCCGGTGGAGCCGCCCAAGGCGGGCATGTTCGTATGGACCGGCATACCGGCCCCCTTCGACAAGATGGGGTCCATGCAATTCTCCATCGAGATGATGGAGCGGGCCAATGTTGCTCTGGCGCCTGGCATCGGCTTTGGCGAAGAGGGTGAAGGCTATCTGCGCCTTGCCCTGGTGGAGAACGAACACCGCATCCGCCAAGCTATCCGACAGATGAGGCGGGCCATGCAGGATCTGGAACCCTCCGTATAATCTTAAAACCCCTGTAGCTCAATGAAGGAACAAAACGATGGCGGATGCGCTGGCCTTATTGGCCCTGCTGATAGGATTGGAGTTGGTATTAGGCATCGATAACGTGCTGGTGATCGCCATCTTCGTGGCGCGGTTGCCCGAGGATAGGCGTCAAGGGGCCAGGCTGATTGGGCTGGCCCTGGCTCTGGTAGCCCGAATCGTGATGTTGGTCGTGGTGATCGCCCTGGCCGAACTGACCGAACCAGTGGCGGGCAGCCTGTCGGTACGCGATCTGATGCTGCTAGCCGGTGGCCTCTTTCTGCTCTACAAAGCCGTTAAGGAGATTCACCACACCATCGCCTTCAGCCCCGAACAAGTTGCCACGCGGCTGGGAGGAACGGGCGCCTACCTGACCATCATCACCCAGATCGTCCTGCTCGACATAGTCTTTTCCATAGACTCCGTGATCACGGCCGTCGGCCTCACCTCCCAATTGTGGATCATCGTCACCGCCGTGGTGCTCTCTTTCGTGGGCATCCTATTCTTTGCGCGGCCAGTCAGCGAATTTATCATGCGCCACCCAGCCCTGAAAATTCTGGCCCTCTCCTTTCTGATCACCATCGGCGTCACCATTTTTATGGAGGGGCTGCACCAGCATGTGCCCAAGGCCTATATATATCTACCCATGGGATTCGCACTCTTCGTGGAGGCTATGCAAATGCGATACGAACACAACCGCCGCCAGCGAGGATCAGCGGCCGGGATTGAATAGGCCTGGTCACAATTTCTATGACAAGGCCGCAGCGCTCGCAAAGCAGTCAACGGTTAAGCGCCGCTGTAGATGTACTTTGGTACCTCAAAAGCCCGGCAACGCAGCAGATTTGGTGCCCTGTGAACGCTTACCTCTATTTTGATGGTAACTACTCAGCGTAATGGCAAAAAGCACAAAAAA
>CAZGPF010000269.1:0-2457 GCA_964527275.1 uncultured Desulfosarcinaceae bacterium | reverse complement strand
GGCCTTTGAGGTACCAAAGTACATCTGCAGGCCCGGACGCCTTGCATATCCGGCAGTAACTACTCAGAGCACTTCATCTTCGGCCCTTCAGGCCTTTCCATATAGCGATGCTATTATGAAAAGACCTGAATGACCGAACCTAAAGCACTCTGAGCAGTTACAGTTCGTGCTTTTTTTTGTGCTTTTTGCCATTACGCTGAGTAGTTACCTTCAGATAAGAAAGTCGCCCAATTGGGAGACGATATAAAAATTGGTTCTACAAATTCTGATTATTTTGTTAATGTCTTATGATAGACAGTAGCTCCCAGCCCATCCTGGGCCATTAGGGTATGCAACACAGCTATTGTCCGGCGCAGGGCGTAATTGCGGGAGGGCCATTAACAACCTTTCCCCGTAGTGGCGACTGTGCCTCAAAGGAATTTAGCGTTAGGCTCATCACTTACTACCGATGATCCCGCGCGCATATCTGGCATTGAGGATGTCATAACCCCAATGGCCATGGGACTCTTCGAACGCACCAAGGAAGGTATGGGTGTAAAACGAAAAGTCATCGTGGCCTTCTTACAAGCAAGAATATTCGATAACCGATTCGAGAGGAGAGCAATTTCATGATTAGACTGACTGGCGTATCGCCGCTCAAATCCAAAATCGATATGTTGGCCCTGCCGGTATGCGGAGATACTCAGATGCTGGACGATCCTCTCCTGGCCGCCATTGCCGCCAGGGCTGCCGAGCTGGATGAATTTTCGGGCGAGGCTAAACAGCAGGTCGTTTTATATGACCCGCCGGGTTCCAAAATAAAACGCGCTCTCTGCATGGGCATCGGCAGGCAGGCCACGATTGAAGCGGAGACCCTGCGCGCATTTGCCGGACGCGCGGTTAAAGCGGCCATTAAGGCCAAACAGCAGAGCCTGGTCATCGCCGTGCCTCTTAACGGCGCGCTGACGCTGGCGGAGGCGCACATCGTGCGGGCCGTGGCCGAAGGTGCCTGCCTGGCCAACCATGTTTTCGACAGGTACAAGGCCCAATCCAAAGAGAGGCCTCTGCGGCGGATCGCCTTGCTGGTCCCGCCCAGGGCAGTGAGGCGTTACAAGGCCCTGGTCTCCAGCACAGCTGTCATCTGTGGCGGAACCTTGCTGGCCCGCGAGTGGATCAACATCCCGGCAAACCACAAAGTGCCGGCGCGCTTCGCCAGCATGGTGACCAGGGCCGCCAAAGATAGCGCTCTGAAGATCGAGGTGCACAATGATGCCTGGCTCAGGAAGCATAAGTTCGGCGCTCTGCTGGCCGTGGCCTCAGGCAGCGTCAACAGGCCCCGGTTGGTGGAGATGACCTACGCGCCTGCGGGAGCTAAAGAGACCGTCGTGCTGGTGGGCAAGGGGGTTACCTTCGACACCGGCGGCATCAACCTCAAGCCGTCCTCGGGGCTCAGCCGGATGAAAGTCGATATGTCCGGGGCCGCCGCCGTGGCCGCCACGTTGATCTCCCTGGCCAAGCTCAAACCGCGACAGCGTGTGATAGGAGTGCTGCCCCTGGTGGAGAACATGCCCTCGGGCAGCGCTACCCGGCCCGGAGACATCGTCACCAGCTTCGCAGGCAAGACCGTGGAGATCGGCAACACCGATGCCGAAGGCCGCCTAATTCTCATCGACGCCATGGCCTACGCCATCAAAAAATATCAACCCGCCACCCTGCTCGATCTGGCCACCCTCACCGGGGCCTGCAAGGTGGCCCTGGGAGATAAGATGGCTGCGGTCTTCTCCCCTGACGACAGCCTCTCGGCACAAGTCACGGCCGCAGGAGATACCACCCATGAACGTTGCTGGCCCCTGCCCCTGCCGGAAGACTATAAAAAACTATTGCAAAGCGATCTAGCCGACATCAACAACATGCCCAGTACGCACTACGGCGCGGCTATCACCGCCGCCCTGTTCCTCTCCGAGTTCGTGGGCCGCACGCGCTGGGCGCATATCGACATCGCCGGGCCGGTGTTTGACAAAAAAGGCGGTGACTATTGCGGCCCCGGTGGAACGGGCTTCGGCGTCCGCCTGCTGTGCGACTTGATTCAGAACCTCGACCTGGCTTGAGCGCTTGATACGGCACGGCACGGCCCAGGTTTGGCGGAGCGTTTATGAACAGACGCGGCAAGCAGTCCACCATGGGGTGTTCAGTAGAGCAGATAGATGTAAAGCCCAAGGCCGGCAAAGGGGACAAAAATCTAAATTATGCCGCCAGGCATGGAGAGCAACCCGCGATGCGGCGGGCGGAATAAGTGCCAAATCGAGCATCATTGCAAAGTATAAGCAGGTCCAGGCGGCGCTGCAAAATCATCATCCCAACCCGAGATCTATCTACAGTAGGCTTCAATGGCCGTTGTAATTTTAACGTCCATGGCATACTATTTTATTTGTAACTACTCAGAGCACTTCATCTTCGGCCCTTCAGGCCTTTCCATAT
>CAZGPF010000268.1:0-2495 GCA_964527275.1 uncultured Desulfosarcinaceae bacterium | reverse complement strand
GACGAAAACATAGTTAATGCCTGCGCGCCCACGGGCCCATCGGAAGAGAAGAAGGGTCTTTGTGCATTTACGAGTTATCAAAGCCCGCAACGATAAGGAATTCACGCTATGCAAATGCTATTAGATTTCCTGCAAAATACAGGCTGGTACATGCTCGATTACCGATACATCATCATGATCGCAATCGGGGTGCTCTTTTGCTACCTGGCCATTACCAAAGAGTTCGAACCACTGCTCCTGCTGCCAATCGGTTTCGGCGTCATCATCGGCAACATTCCTTTTTTCAAAGGCTTCGGCCTCGGCATCTACGAAGATAACAGCGTGCTGCACTATCTCTACTTTGGCGTGACTTCCGGGCTCTATCCCTCCATCGTCTTCCTGGGGCTGGGTGCCATGACCGACTTTTCCTCCATGCTGGCGCGCCCCAAACTGATGCTGTTGGGTGCCGCCGCGCAGATGGGAATCTACTTCACCCTGCTGAGCGCCTTGGCGCTGGGTTTCGAGCCCAAGGAGGCAGGCTCCATCGCCATCATCGGAGGCGCGGACGGGCCGACCTCCATCTTTTTGACGGCCAAACTTGCTCCTCACCTGATAGGACCCGTCGCCATCGCAGCCTACTCCTACATGGCGCTGATTCCAATTATCCAGCCGCCGATCATGAAATTGATTACCACCAAAAAAGAACGCCTGATCCACATGCCCGAAGAGAAACGTGTCGTCTCCCGCAAGGAGCTGCTCTGTTTCCCGATTGTGGGCGTGCTGCTCTGCTGTCTGCTTGCGCCGGCCTCTATCCCGCTATTGGGGCCGTTTTTCTTCGGCAACCTGATGAAAGTATCCGGCGTAGTCGATAGGCTGGCAAAGACCGCAGCCTCCTCAATTATCGATACGGCCACGATTTTTCTGGGCTTCACCGTGGGTGCCAGTACTCAGGCTGATGTCTTCATTACTACTAAATCCATCGGCATCTTCTTCCTCGGATCCATCGCCTTCGCCATAGCCACCGCCTCCGGCCTGCTGGGCGCAAAGTTGATGAATCTTTTCCTCAAGGAGAAGATCAACCCGCTGCTAGGCGCCGCCGGGGTTTCCGCCGTTCCAGGGTCCGCTCGTGAGGTTCATGTCGTGGCCCAAAAAGAAGATCCCAACAACTTCTTGTTGATGCATGCCATGGCTTGCAACTCCTCTGGAGTCATCGGCTCGGCGCTCTGCGCCGGTATCCTATGGAGTTTTCTGGTTTAGCCCGACCAACTCTCATTGCCCATCAAAAGGGCTGTGCGAACATATTGTACAAAGGCACACAAGGTAAAAGTAGTGCCTGGCTGGTCACCCCCTCCTCTGGTGGTAGGGGGTGACGAATATGGCTTTTGGTCTTTGCTTGCATCTGTTGTCACACCTGCAAACCCAAGACTCCCGCGATAGGAGGCTCCCATGGTAGCAAAAATTCTTATCACCCGCCAATTTAAGCCCGGGCACACCCCTCAGATAGTAGCTTTACTCAATGAAATCAGGACACTAGCTCTCTCCCAGCCCGGCTACCAGTCTGGAGAAACCTTAATCAAGAACAATGCTCCCGACAAGATGGTCGTTATCTCCACCTGGAACAGCCTTGAGGAGTGGTATCGCTGGCGTGACAACGCAAAGCGCAAGGAGTTTGAAGCCATGCTGCAGGTTTTTCAACATGGCCCCACGAAATATGAAGAGTTTTTGATGGGATCTCCCCTGCACTCCGGTTAAGCCACCTTACAGTAACCCCTTAATGAGGATCTCTTATGAAACGATGGCGATGTTTGGTTTGCGGCTATATTCACACCGGTGACGAACCGCCGGAGAGATGTCCGGTTTGCGGCGCACCCAAGAGCGCCTTCGAACCGGCGGAAGGAGAACATGACGCCAATGATAAAATGCCTGGGCCGGCAGCGCCAACCGGAAAGAGCGCCGCATCCAGGAAACCACTACCGCAACCCCAGGATTCGGCACAGGCAGCGGTCTCTTCCAACAGGAACATCCGTCACCTGGCGGCGCAGGCTAAAATCATTACCAAGCTTCACGGCCACCCCATCGCCGTTCACATACCCAACGGCCTCCTGCCGGTCACGACTTTTTTCACTCTCTTGGCGGTACTATCTGGAACTGAAACCCTGGCCGTGGCGGCCAAGTACAACTGCTTCTTTGCGGCCGCCTTCATGCCCCTGGTTTTAATTACCGGCATCATCGACTGGTTCAATCGCTTCGATGGCTACCTGACGCCCCTTTTCAGGAAAAAGATCGTCTGTGGCCTGATCGTCACCATCCTGACCCTGGTGTTGGCCATTTGGTGGGTTACCGAGCCTCAAATCTATCTTGACGAAAAACCGGGACGCGCTCTATTTCTGATAATCAATGGACTCGATTTGGCTGCGGCCTCCATGGCGGGATTTTATGGTGGGAAACTTCTCTTTAATGATTGATCTGTTGTAACTACTCAGAGCACTTCATCTTCGGCCCTTCAGGCCTTTCCA
>CAZGPF010000267.1:0-2495 GCA_964527275.1 uncultured Desulfosarcinaceae bacterium | reverse complement strand
TTGCAGTTCGTGCTTTTTTGTGCTTTTTGCCATTACGCTGAGTAGTTACCAATTTTTATGATTTATCTAGCGCTAACTATGCGTTCAAAAAATTCAGGTTGGCTCTGAGTGCCAAGAAGAAAATATAAAATGATCTCACTGACCTTGTCAATAAAAAAGCCGTAAGCGTTCACAGGGCACCGAATCTGCTGCGTTGCCGGGCCCTTGAGGTACCAAAGTACATCTGCGGGCCCGGACGCCTTGCATATCCGGCACCCTGCAAACGCTTACAGTTCAGTTGCTTATCATCTATTGTGCACTTCAACACCCCTGAAATAGGTACAAAAAGCCTGCTCCCGCCAGGCCTTGGCGCGCTATTCCCTTCGCAAGGGTAATAACCACTGCATCTTGTTGTCGATGGCATTATGATATCCATCATATAGTGGGCGTAATGTAGGACCATCAGGCCGGTTTCCCGGCTGTAAGACAGCGCGCCAGAACGGTCAGGTGTTCATCGGCCAAGGCCTGCATAATCGGCCTGTCATCTGACGTCGCGGGGTAGTTATCCATGACGGCTTGAGCCAGGGTCGCAAGTTGTTCGATCTTATGCGCATCGAAATAGGCTTTAGCGGCCGACAAAAGATCGTGCGGAAGTTTCCGCCAAGCGAGGCAGATCTGCAATCCATGCCAGAATCCCTGGCAAATGGCCGGCACAACGGCGGCGGGGTAGGCCGCCAGCGCGCCAATCCCGTCTTGCCGGTCCAGGCGAAGCCGCAGGGAGATGGTGATCAGGAACAGTAGCAGGCCGTCAAGCACCGCCGTCAAATCAGGTTCCGGGAGGCGTATCAGGGGGGCATAGTCGCGTACCGAGATCATACGCATATCGACTTGGCCCCCCGCGACATGGATCACAAAGTCACCCGCCGCATGGTGCCAATCACGAATTGCCTCAAAGGTCAGGGGATTGTAAGCACAAGTCAGCATGGCCGCCGCCAGGCGGATCAGGTCCAACACCGGCCGGCCTCTCAACAGGTGCCGTCCGGCGTCGATATCCCATACCTCTATGGCCAACTGCCCGGCAGGCGACTGCCGGGTCAGATGAAACTCGTAAAACCCGGTCAGCCACTCTCCGAGAAACATGGTCAGGTTTAGCCGTCCTTCGGTTTGCCCCTTCCCCCGGCCGAAAACCTTGGGCCAGAAAGGCTTTGGAATTTCATTGGCCAGCCGCAAGAGACAACCATGCTCTCTGGGCAGCACTTGCCGACCTTGGGGTGACACCGCCACATTGAGTACCAGCGCAAGGCAGCGGTCAAATATCGAGAGGGTGATATACGCGGGGTGGTAGAAGGCACCGTGCTTCAACAGGTAGAGACCGACACCGTCGATATCAGCAGGCGACACGCTTCGACCCGTCATCCATCGGGCGGCCTGGGTGAGCATTACATATTTATCACGGCTTAAAAAATCGTGAGCGCAAGTGAAATAGTCTCCATAGGTAGTGATCTCATCCATCTCACAGACCGCAGGCTCCCCATTGAAGGCCTGACGAGTTGTGGGCAGGGGGGCCGACCAGAGGTCGCTGCGCTTCGAAAGCGCGGGTTGGTTGGGATCTAGACCGAATTTGAAAGGAACTTCTTGGTTCCTGGCCATTTTTGGACCTTAACCATGAGCTTTTTTGCGTGAACCTAGAGCTGATTATCACTCAGCTCGGCCAAAATTTCGGGGGCCACCTCATAACCCAGATCCCGGGCCTTCTCGATATGAGTTTTGGCTTGAGCCTTGTCGCCTTTTTGTAGGTAAGCGATGCCGATGTTGTTGTGGGCCACAGCGAATTCCGGCGCCAGTTTCAGCGCCTTTTCGCTGGCCGCGATACTCTCATCTACCATCCCCTTTATCAGGTAGGCCGTGGCCATTGAAGCAAAGGCCTGCACGAAGCGGAAGTTGAAGGTGGTCGCCTTTTTGAATGCGGTGATGGCATCGTCCACCTCACCGCGTTGCAGATGGACAAATCCGATATTACCCCAGCCTTCGGAAAACCCTGGCCGCGCCTTGGTGGCGCGACGATTCCAGTCCAGACAGCCGTCCAGGTCGCCGCGTTGCAAGCAGATGCCGCCTATCGATACGTAGGCCTCGGCTAGCGAAGGGCTGCATTCAATGGCCATCATCAAAACCTTTTCAGCTTCGTCATACTCTTTTTTACCCATCAGGGCCACGCCCAGGTTGTAGTGGGAGTTCCCGCAATCGGGATTGGCGGCGATGGCCGCCCTCTGACGGGCGATGAATTCATCGGCATTGGTCGCTTTTGACATGACGGATCATCCTCTCGATGGTTAATATCGGGCTCCAGAGCCCGAGACGCCTACCGCTATTATGTGGCCCTTGCATTGTCAAGGGATTGTGGTTGTAACCAGCGGGCATGGGATCTACCGCAATGCGAAATGGCCCTTGACACCGCACAAACTCTTTTTGTAACTACTCAGAGCACTTCATCTTCGGCCCTTCAGGCCTTTCCATAT
>CAZGPF010000266.1:0-2504 GCA_964527275.1 uncultured Desulfosarcinaceae bacterium | reverse complement strand
ATCTACTCGGTTTCCGAACTCACCAGGGAGATCAAGAAGCTGCTTGAAGACCGCTACCCCCTTGTTTGGGTTGTGGGAGAGGTGTCCAATCTGAGAATACCGGCCTCGGGGCACGCCTATTTTTCCCTTAAAGATGAAAATGCCCAGATGGCGGCGGTGATGTTTCGGGTACAACTGAGACAACTCCGGTTTGAAATCGAAGATGGCATGACACTGCTTGCCGTAGGCAGGCTTTCGGTCTACGAACCACGAGGCGGTTACCAGATAATCCTTGAATATGCCGAACCCAAAGGTGCCGGCGCCCTTCAAATCGCATTTGAGAAGCTTAAACAAAAACTTTATGGCGAAGGGCTTTTTGACGCCAGCCGAAAGCAAAAAATACCAATGCTGCCCTCCCGGGTGGGCGTGATCACATCACCTAGCGGGGCGGTAATTAAGGACATCTTGAATGTGGTCCATCGGCGATTCGCCAACCTGCCAGTTGACATCTATCCGGTCCGCGTTCAGGGCGAACAGGCCCAATTCGAAATCGCGGAGGCCCTCCAATTGGCCAACCGTCGAGGCCTTGACGATCTGCTTATCCTTGCGCGCGGTGGCGGTTCGTTAGAGGACTTAGCCGCGTTCAACAGCGAATTGGTTGCCAGGGCCATAGCCGGCTCGACCATTCCCGTCGTATCGGCAATCGGACATGAATCCGATTTTACGATTGCCGATTTTGTCGCCGATCTGCGCGCGCCGACACCCTCCGCAGCGGCGGAGCTGACAGTACCGGTAAAGGAAGATCTTAAAGCTCGCTGTATCGAACTGCAACAGCGCTGCCGCGGGGCCGCCAGGCACCACATTGCCCGGATGCGACACCAAACACGGATGCTTATCCGCACCCTCACCCATCCTGGCAAGAGAGTGCAAGAGGCCCGCCTGCACCTTGATAATCTAACCGACCAGTTAGGGCGTAATATGCGACACGCAGTTCAACGCTGGAATTTGAGCTCTCACGGCGCGCGGCTCAAGTTGATGAGTACCAATCCCGCAGCGGACTTTGGTCAATATCGATCATTTTTAAATCTGTTACGGTTTAAACTACGGCAATGCATGCAGGGTATTCTTGGCAAATACAGCCAGCGGATCAAGAGGGCCGATGCCTTGATTAAGGCCTTGAATCCCGATGCCATTCTGCAGAGGGGTTACAGCATAACGCGCACCCTGCCCGGACGTAAGGTGGTGATGAGCGAGGCGGCGGTAAACCATGGGGCACTGCTTGAGATCCAGTTGGCAAAAGGACGCCTGGCGGCCCTGGCCCAAAAACCAAGTGCTCGGGAACGAGACACTGACGGACGAGAGGTTCAAGATGGCGAACACTAAACTTTCTTTTGAAAAAGCCTTGGAAAAACTTGAAACAGTTGTGGCCACACTGGAATCGGACGATCTTACCCTGGAGGATGCCTTGAAGCAGTTCGAAGAGGGAATGGAACTGTCCCGGCTATGCAATCAAAAACTCGATGAGACCGAAAAGAAAATATCGCTGATCATGGAGAGGTCCGACGGGACCATCGAGCAAGTCGCGCTAGATTCACCTTCAGCGGAGTCATCCTGACATCCACAAAGGCGTCATGTCAGATTTAATAACGTACCTCGCCGATGAGAAAACACGCATCGATGCAGCCTTGATCGGTCATATCGAGAATTTGTGTCCTTCCGGCAAGCTGCGTGAACCATTACTATACGCGGTCACCGCCGGCGGCAAACGGCTGCGTCCCGTGTTGTGTCGTGCGGCGGCCCGCGCCGTCGGTGGAGATGCTGATGCAGCCATGCCCGCAGCCTGCGCCATCGAGATGATCCACACCTACTCGTTGATCCACGATGACCTGCCGGCCCTTGATGATGACCTCCTGCGTCGGGGAAAACCAACCTGCCACGTCCAGTTTGATGAGGCCACGGCCATTCTAAGCGGAGATGCCCTGCTCAATATGGCCTTTGAACTCTTAGGCGAAACAGGGCTACAGGTCCCACCGCCCGAGAGAGAGCGATGGATGCGTGTCATCCAGATCGTCGGGCGTGCCTCTGGCTGCCGCGGCATGATCGAGGGCCAGACGCGCGACCTGGCTTTCGAAGGCCTCAGGCTCGAACGGTCGGAACTTAAAGCTCTGCATGAATTAAAAACAGGGGCTCTGATTGGGGCGGCCGTTCAGTGTGGCGCGGTTTTGTCCGCAGGAACAACAGAGCAGATAGAGAGTCTGATTCAATACGCCGCTTCCATCGGGCTGGCCTTCCAAGTGGCGGACGACATACTCAATATTGCCGGCGATCCTGAAATCATGGGCAAGGCCGTCGGCACCGACCAGGCGCGTGCGAAAAACACCTACCCTACCCTGATCGGTCTCAAGGCTTCGCGGCAATATGCCAGGGAACTGATCAAAGACGCCTTGCGGGCCGTGTCCATGTTTGATAGCAAAGCAGAACCATTGCGGGCCATTGCCGCATATATCGTCGAACGCAAGCTTTAA
>CAZGPF010000265.1:0-2506 GCA_964527275.1 uncultured Desulfosarcinaceae bacterium | reverse complement strand
GAAGATCCGCTATAAGCTCTTGTTGTGATCTGCGTGCCCTTTTGCACCCTGGCCAACACCAACAGTTACCATTTCGTCGGCCAGACCATCGAAGCTAATATCGAGGGTGAGCTACACGACAATATCAAAGCCAATCAATCAAATTTGCCGGCATGTCGGGACATGATTACCCCGGCAAATAGAAAATGGAAATCAGTTTGCGCACGGCTATTGCATTAGTATTATACGATATTATCGTATATCGGCTTCAATATTCGTTGCCGGCTTGCAAGTTGCTATCGACCTTTAGATAGACTATGCTGGCCGGACTTTGGAGAGTACTGCGGTATGCCGATGTACCCAGAGCGCGTGGCATCTTCGGGATGTGACTTGTTGCTGAGGGTTCAAAAGCGAATCAGAACCTGAACATCGGCGGACTTGGCCTTACCGTTGGAATCGGAAAAGGAGTAGGGTATGACTAATCGTTATGAAGAAGCTTACCGTCGTTCCATCGAAGATCCAGATGGTTTTTGGGGGCAGGCGGCCCAGGCCGTTGTCTGGACCAAGCCCTGTGACAAGGTGCTGGATGACGGCAACCTGCCGTTTTACCGCTGGTTTGTGGGTGGGGAGCTCAACACCTGCTACAATGCGTTGGACCTGCATATCGATAACGGAAGGGGAGACCAGGCCGCGCTGATTTACGACAGCCCGGTTACCGATACGGTAAAGAGCTATACCTACAACGAACTGCGTGACGAGGTTGCCAGGTTTGCCGGCGTGCTCAGAGCCAGCGGCGTCTCCAAAGGCGACCGGGTGTTGATCTACATGCCCATGATTGCCGAAGCGGCAATAGCGATGCTGGCCTGTGCGCGTATCGGCGCCGTCCATTCCGTGGTTTTCGGAGGTTTTGCCTCCAACGAACTGGCCACCCGGATCAACGATGCCAAACCCAGGGTCATCGTGTCGGCCAGCTGTGGCATCGAGATTAAAAGGGTCATCGCCTACAAGCCGTTGCTCGACGAGGCCATCGATATGGCCGAGCATAAGCCGGACGCCTGCATCATCTTACAACGGCCCAGGGAGTCGGCCTTGATGATTGCCGGTCGTGACCTTGACTGGATCGAGCAGATGGCCAGCGCCGAGCCGGCCGAATGCGTGCCCGTGGCGGCCACCGATCCGCTCTATATCCTCTACACATCCGGGACCACCGGCGTGCCCAAAGGCGTGGTGCGCGACAACGGCGGTCATGCCGTGGCACTCAAATGGACTATGCAGAACATTTACGATGTCGAGGCCGGCGATGTTTTCTGGGCGGCCTCGGACGTCGGCTGGGTAGTGGGCCACTCCTATATTGTCTATGGCCCTTTGCTGGCCGGGTGCACCACCATACTTTTCGAAGGCAAGCCCGTCTTCACCCCCGATGCCGGCGCTTTTTGGCGCGTGATCTCCCAACACAAAGTCAAGACCATGTTCACTGCACCCACGGCCTTAAGAGCCATCAAGCAGCAGGACCCCCATGGCGCGTTGATTAAGAATTACGACCTCTCCCACTTCAAATATCTTTTCTTGGCCGGTGAGCGCACCGATCCAGACACCCTTAGGTGGGCCGAGAGCAAGCTGGGCGTTCCGGTGATTGACCACTGGTGGCAGACCGAGACCGGGTGGGCCATCTGCGCCAACTGCATGGGCCTGCACCACTTTGCGGTCAAAGAGGGCTCGCCCACCAAGCCTGCGCCGGGATGGGACCTGCAGGTGCTCGATCCCGATGACCACAACCCGGTCAAGGCCGGCCAAATTGGCGCCCTGGTGGTCAAGCTGCCGCTGCCTCCGGGCACCTTACCGACCCTGTGGAACAATGACGCCCGGTTCATCGAGTCCTACCTGGAGGAGTTTCCAGGGTACTACATGACTGCGGACGCGGGCTTTATCGACGATGAAGGCTACGCCTACATCATGGCGCGCACCGACGATATCATCAATGTGGCCGGCCATCGCCTCTCCACCGGGGGCATGGAAGAGGTCCTGGCCGATCATCCCGATGTGGCCGAATGCGCCGTGCTGGGTGTGGACGATGCACTCAAGGGCCAGGTGCCGGTCGGCTTCCTGGTGCTCAACGCCGGCGTTGCGCGCGACCACCAGGAGATTGTCGGCGAGACCATCATGATGGTGCGTGAACGCATCGGACCGGTAGCTTCGTTCAAGACCGCCACGGTGGTCAAGCGGCTGCCCAAGACCCGTTCAGGCAAGATTCTGCGCGGCACCATTCAGAAGATTGCCGACAACAAACCCTGGAAGATGCCGGCCACCATCGACGACCCGACGATCCTCGATGAGATAACCGATGCCTTGCGAGCAATCGGTCTTGCACTTTCGCGGGACTAAATTGAACTCTGGATCAGTGATCCACCGCCGATCAACTAACAATGGCGGGCTGCTTATCTATCAGGTTCGTAACTACTCAGCGTAATGGCACAAAGCACGAACTATAACGATTGTATCTCGAACTGTAACTGCTCAGAGTGCTTTA
>CAZGPF010000264.1:0-2533 GCA_964527275.1 uncultured Desulfosarcinaceae bacterium | reverse complement strand
ATCGTTACAGTTCGTGCTTTTTTTGTGCTTTTTGCCATTACGCTGAGTAGTTACATCGCGATTTGATTTTCTAAATATCAGAACCGGTTTTCGAGGCTATGGACGAGTTCCCGCGCACCATCTTGCGGCGCAGGGAAATTTTATGGCCACGCTAACATTTTTTTCCGGGAGCAGGTCATCACGAAGGGACTCATCATAGCGGGCACGCATAGCGGTGCCGGCAAGACTACCATATCCCTGGGCATCATGGCGGCGCTGGGTCGCAGGGGGTTGCGTGTGGCGCCCTTTAAGGTCGGACCCGATTTTATCGATCCGGGCCATCACTCCCATGTCACGGGCCGGGTCAGCAGGAATCTGGACGGCTGGATGCTCGACCGGGACTACAACCGCCGGACTTTTCGGCGCTACGCGGCCGGGACGGACGTGGCCATCGTCGAGGGGGTCATGGGCCTGTTCGATGGTTTCAGCGGCAGCCAGGAGGCCGGTTCCACGGCCCAGATGGCCAAGTGGCTCGACCTGCCGGTGCTTCTGGTGGTCGATGCCGCGAGCATGGCTCGCAGCGCGGCGGCTCTGGTTCAAGGTTTCGAGCGCTTCGACCCGCAGGTCGAGTTCGCCGGGGTGGTATTCAACAACCTGGGCAGCGCCAGGCACCTGGAATATTTGAAAGCGGCCATGGATGCCTATGTGAAGATGCCGCTGGCAGGGGGCTTGTTGCGCCATGAGAAGTTGCGCATGCCCGAGCGGCATCTGGGGCTGGTCACGGCTCAGGAGAGGCCCATCTCCCGGACGCGCCAGGGAGTCCTGGCCGAGCGGATCGAAGCCGGGATCGATCTGGATGCCTTGCTGCAAGGTTTAGCGCAAATCCCGACCGACCCGGCGGGCGATCAGGTGGCGCGACCGGCCGCGACTCCAACCGTCAGGCTGGGGGTGGCCAGGGACCGGGCCTTCTGTTTTTACTACCCCGACAATCTGGAACTGCTGGCCGCAGCGGGTATCGAGATCGTGCCTTTTTCTCCTCTGGAAGACCGCCGCCTGCCCGCAGAGCTCGACGGCCTCTACTTTGGGGGCGGCTACCCCGAGCTGTACCCCCGGCAACTGGTCGCAAACAGAGGCATGCGCGACATGATCCGCGCTTGCAGCCGCCGGGGAATGCCTATTTACGGCGAGTGCGGCGGCTTCATGTACCTCTGCCGGGAGTTGGAGGATCTAGCGGCAAATATCCATCCCATGTGTGGTTGCTTTCCTTTTCGGTCGCGCATGCATGCCAAATTGAGAACCCTGGGCTATCGCGAGGTGCAACTGCGCCGCGACACGCTCCTGGGAGCAGGGAGCGCCACTTTACGCGGTCATGAGTT
This sequence comes from uncultured Desulfosarcinaceae bacterium, assembly GCA_964527275.1. Taxonomy (GTDB): domain Bacteria; phylum Desulfobacterota; class Desulfobacteria; order Desulfobacterales; family Desulfosarcinaceae; genus JARRKU01. The sequence goes on along the minus strand of CAZGPF010000264.1, from coordinate 1,178 downwards.
CCACTATTCGGACCTGGCTGGAACCGATGCGCCGGCCCCGGCGGAGACCGTTTACGCGGTCGCGACCCGCAAAGGGGGCCGTCGCAAGCCCGAGGGCTACCTGGTGGATCGCACCCTGGGCAGCTATATTCATCTTCACTTCGGCAGCCGGCCGCAGAGCGCCAACGCCTTTGCCGAGGCGTGCCGCGCCTATCAACGCACAAGGAGTCGAGCAGATGCAACCCCATGAGATCGAGCAGCAGAGCTTTGCCATCATCGACGAAGAGGCCGGAGCGCATCGGTTCGATGCGGACCAATGGTCGATCGTGCGCCGCATGATTCACACCTCGGCCGACTTCGACTATATGACCTCGGTGCGCCTGCACCCCCGCGCCATCGAGGCCGGAACAGGGGTGATCCGCAGACAGGGAGTGATTTTCACCGATACCGATATGGCGCGTACCGGCATCCGCAAAAAGGATCTGGAGCATTGCGGAGCGCAAGTCCGCTGCCTGATGGCATCGCCGGAGATTGCGCGGCGGGCCGCCGAGGCGGGGAGCACCCGCGCCAGGGTGGCCGTGGATGCGGTGGCCGATCAGCTCTCCAACGGCATCTATGTTGTGGGCAATGCCCCCACGGCCTTGCTGCGGCTCATCGAACTGGTCCGCGCCGGGCGGGCCGCGCCGGCCTTGATCGTGGGTCTGCCGGTGGGGTTTGTCAATGCCGCCGAATCAAAGGCCGGGCTGCTGGAGCTGGATGTGCCCTATATCACCAATGTAGGCCGCAAGGGCGGCTCCAACGTAGCGGCCAGCGTGGTCAATGCCTTGATTATTCTGGCCATGCGGGAGAGATAGGGCGTGGCCTCCAGGCAGCCTAAAAAACTACGCGACGGCTTTACCACCGGTACGGCTGCCGCCGCCGCCGCCAAGGCGGCCCTGACCCATATTTTAGGAACCCAGGCCCCGCAGAGGGTGGCCGTGGAGCTGCTGACCGGGGACAGCCTGCAAATCGCCGTGCACCAATGCCGCCGGATCGATGCGCACACCGCGCGGTGCTCGGTGATCAAGGATGCCGGGGATGATCCCGATATCACCCACGGCGCGGAGATCGGCGCGCGTGTGAAGTGGCAAGCCTCGGCCACCGAGCACAAGGTGGAGATTGTCGGCGGGCGGGGTGTGGGCCGGGTCACCAAGACGGGG
>CAZGPF010000263.1:0-2545 GCA_964527275.1 uncultured Desulfosarcinaceae bacterium | reverse complement strand
CTTCCGGCCTAGCATTAAATAAGGATATGGACCGATATGTTTCCTACCATTTTGATTGTCGATGACGAGGCCCCCATTGTTGAAACCCTTAGCGGGTTGTTGAGGGATGATGGTTTTGAGGTCACCAGCGCGGGCACCGGTTTTGAGGCCTTGCAGCAGATCGAAACCCATGCGCCCGACCTGGTGCTCCTTGATATCTGGATGCCGGGGCTGGATGGCATTGAAACCCTTAAGGTGATAAAAAAGGACAACCCCCGGACCCATGTGATTATGATCACCGGTCACGGAAACATCGATACGGCCGTCCAGGCCATCAAGCTGGGGGCCTATGATTTCATCGAAAAACCACTTTCATTTGAGAAGGTAACCGTGGCCATCAACAACGCCCTTGATTTCCGGCGTCTGGATGAAGAGAATCGCTATTTGCGCAAGAAGACCATCGAGAAACACTCCATAACCGGCAACAGTGAGGCGGTAAAGGTATTAATGGAGCAGATCGACAAGGTGGCGCCTACAGATAGCTGGGTTTTGATTAAGGGTGAGAACGGCACCGGCAAGGAACTGGTGGCCCGCACCATTCATAATTTCAGCGAGCGGGCCGCCAACTCGATGATCGATGTCAATTGTGCCGCTATCTCGGAAGATTTGATCGATAGTGAGTTGTTCGGCCATGAAAAGGGCGCCTTTGCCGGGGCGCGCTCCAAAAGAATCGGTAAATTTGAACTGGCCGCCGGCGGAACCATCTTCCTGGATGAAATCGGCGATATGAGTATGAAAACCCAGGCCAAAATCCTGCGCGTGCTTCAGGAGCAGCACTTCCAGCGGACGGGCGGCAGCCGTACGCTGGAGGTGGATATACGCGTCATGGCCGCCACGAACAAGGATCTAGCAGACGAGATCCGCAAAGGCACGTTCCGCAAGGAGCTCTACTACCGGCTCAATGTAGTCCCCATCGATGTGCCCCCCTTGCGGGAACGCAAGGCCGACATCCCCATGTTGGTTGAAACTTTTTTGCAAGCGGCCGCTCCCAAGACCCACGGCAAGATGAAAAGGCTAAGCGATCAAGCCCTCGACCTGCTGACGAGGTATAACTGGCCGGGTAATGTGCGCGAACTCAAAAACCTGATTGAACGTCTAGTCATCATGGTGCGCGAGGATCTCATCGAGGTCGAGCATCTGCCGAAGCCATACAATCCCAAAACCAGGCTGACCGATTGCGCCGCCGCTGAGTCTCTTTTTGAAATGCAGCGGCTCAAAGGCGCCAAATTGGCTTTTGAAAAGCGGTTTATTCAGCAAAAACTGATTGAAAATGGCAACAACATCACCCACACCGCCAAGGCCATCGGCGTAGAACGCAGTTACCTTCATCGGCGGATTAAAAAACTTGAGCAGGAGATCTAATCTTTGCGCATCATCAGCGGCAGCCTGAAAGGACGCCAACTGCAATCTTTTCGTGGCCGGGTTCCGCGACCCACCCCTGACAGGGTGCGTGAGGCCTTGTTCAGCATCCTGGCGCATAAAACAAAAGGGGCCGCGGTGCTGGATCTGTTTGCCGGCACCGGGGCTCTGGGAATCGAAGCCCTCAGCCGGGGCAGCCATTGGGCCCTTTTCATCGAGAAAAGCACCGACTGCCTGGCGATCCTGAACGCAAATCTGCGGCGCTGTAATCTAGCTGCCACCACACGGGTCATGCAGTGGGATATCGCTAAAAACCTCGATTGCCTCATATGCAATCCTTATGCTTTCGACCTGGTCTTCATGGATCCGCCCTATGGCCGCAACCTGGCACCACCCACCGTGACGCATTTGGCGGCTTCTAATTGTCTGGCAAAGGGGGCCATCATTGTAGTCGAGCACGAGCCCACGCTTGAATGGGCGGCCATGCAAGCCCCCATCCAGACAACCGACAGCCGGCGTTACGGTAAAACGCAGCTTACCTTCTTGGCATATGAACCCCCTGGTTGAAACGAAAGGCTGATATGAAAAGAGTGGCAGTCTATCCTGGATCATTTGACCCCGTTACCAACGGCCATATCGACATCGTTCGAAGAGGCTCACACCTGTTCGATGAAATCATCGTGGCCGTTTTGCATAATCCTCAAAAAAAGGGTCTTTTTACCCTCGAAGAGCGCGTGCGGATGCTCGAAGAGTGTATGCAAGGTATGGTGGGCATCACCTTTGACACCTTCGACGGGTTGCTGGTCGAGTATGCCGCTAAGAGGTCCGCTCATGCCATCTTGAGGGGCATGCGGGCGGTATCCGATTTTGAATATGAATTTCAGCTAGCCCTCATGAACCGTAAACTCAATAAAAAGATCCAGACTGTTTTCCTGATGACCGGCTTGCGCTGGATATTTACCAGCTCCTCGATCATAAAGGAGGCAGCCCAGTTCGGCGGCGACATCAGTGACATGGTTCCGCCCAATGTCAATCGCAAGATAATAGAAAAATTCGGCAGCCACAATCACCCGCGATAGACATCCGATCAGCTTGGTAACTACTCAGAGCACTTCATCTTCGGCCCTTCAGGCCTTTCCATATAGCG
>CAZGPF010000262.1:0-2547 GCA_964527275.1 uncultured Desulfosarcinaceae bacterium | reverse complement strand
GTTATAGTTCGTGCTTTTTTGTGCTTTTTGCCATTACGCTGAGTAGTTACAATCGTTTCAAAAAACCTTAGAGCAGATTGTGGCTCGCAAAATTGTCACCCGGTTGGTCACATTCAAAACCCCAGGTGACCAGATAATAGTTAAATGCGCGCAGTAGGCGCAATGGTATGACCCTGCGGCTCACGGATTGGCGAATGGTGATTGCGATGACTTGCAAGATGGCGGCCTTGATTTTATCCGCGCTTCTTACCCTGGCTCCGGCCACCGCTTCCGAGACGGGAAGCCAGGCGGTTCTAAAACTCCATCAGGCCCTGCGGCCCCTGGTCGGCCCCCTGGATTCGGTGGTGGTCGCTTCGCCGGAGGGGGCCACCCTGGTGGCCATCAATGCGGATCGCCAGTTGGTGCCGGCATCCATTCTCAAATTGATCACGGTACTGGCCGCATGGGAGCGGTTAGGAGAAGATTTTCGTTTTCGAACCGAATTTTACCACGATCGCCAGCGCAACCTGATTATCAAGGGCTTTGGCGACCCCTTGTTGATTTCAGAGCGCCTGGCGACCATAGCGGCGACCTTGGCCGTCAAGCTGCCATCTTTTCAAGGCCTGGTACTGGATGACTCCTACTTTGACTCCGACTTGGTGATACCGGGCACCTCGGCAACTGAAGAGCCCTATGATGCGCCCAATGGGGCCTTATGCGTCAACTTCAATACCGTGGCTTTCCGCCAAAAAAACGGGGGCTGGATAAGCGATGAGCCGCAGACCCCGCTGCTGGCCTCTGTGATTCCCAAGATCAGAGCTTCTGGGCTGCGTGTCGGGCGCATAACTCTGGCGGCCAACAGCGCCGAGGCCCTGGAATACACCGGGGGCCTGTTTCACTATTTTTTTGACCGGGCCGGGCTCTTTTCCAAAGGTGTGGTAACCCGTGGACGGGTTCAGTATGACAAGCACACGCTGATCTGGCGATACTACTCTGCTGACAATCTTCGTCAGGTGGCCGGCTCCCTGCTGAAATTTTCCAATAATTTCATAGCCAACCAGATCCTGCTGGTGATGGGGGCCGAAACCTATGGACCGCCGGCCACTATCGAAAAAGGCCTGCGGGTATTAAACCGCTACTGTGGTCAACGTCTGGGGATGCTCGTCGGCCGGATTGTCGAAGCATCTGGAATCTCCCGCCAAAACCGTCTCTCGGCCCGCACCATGATGACCGCCTTGGACCATTTTGAGCCCCACCACCGCTTGCTGCGCCAGGACAACAGGCGCCAATTCTACAAGACCGGCCATCTGCGGGGCGTCAGGACCCGGGCCGGCTATATCACCAGCCGCCACGGTGGGCGCTACCGTTTCGTCGTGATCCTGAACACACAGGGGAAGACCACGCATCCGATCATGAAAATCATCGAGAACAATTTAGACTGATCAAGGCATGCTATAGATGTTTTTAGGCTCGGGCCCGCTTAGAATGTGGGCATAGGCGCTGTGGTTGTGTATAGACTCGAAGTTTTCGGCGCTGACGGAGTACCAGGTAATGTTGCCATCGCGCATCAGTCGGACGGCAATATCGCGCACGATATCTTCCACAAACTTCGGATTGCCGTAACTGCGCTCCGTGACCTCCTTTTCATCCACTCTCTTGAGCACCGAGTAGACATCGCATGAGGCGCACGCTTCCACCAGTTCAATCATATCTTCCAACCAGATAAACCGCTTGAACCGGGTTTGCAGCTTTACCTCGCCGCGCTGATTATGAGCGCCAGCATCGCTGATCTCCTTGGAGCACGGACAGACCGAGGATATGGGCACATTGACTTCCGACACCAGGTCGATCTGGTTGCGGTAATCACTGGTACCGATGATGCGACAGGTGTAATCCATCAGGCCTGGCACTTCGCTGATGGGAGCTTTTTTCTCAATGAAGTAGGGAAAAGTGATCTCGATATGCGCCGAGGCGGCATTGAGGTAGGTTTTCATCTGTTCGAGAAGCGCGGAAAACTTCTGCAGGCATATCTCGATTTTCAACAGGTGCAGCATCTCCACGAAACGGCTCATGTGGGTGCCCTTGTACTCATGGGGCAGGTCCACATACATGTTGATAGAGGCCACGGTATTTTGACGTCCATCCCGGCGGTCGCGGACGGTTATGGGGTATCGCAAGTTCTTGATGCCCACCTTGTCGATTGTGATGTTGCGGGTGTCACGCTGATTTTGAACGTCTTTCATTGTCGCTGCTTCACCTATGTCTGCGGGATAGAGGATGATGCTATAGGCTTTAAGAAAAAAATTGGGCCAGGATCGATCTGGGGGGTTGCTAATCCTCTTTTGCCGGTTGTTTTTCAACAATCTTGCCGGCAGCCAGCTCGCGCAGGGCCACCACGATGTCTTCATTTTTGGGTGAGCTTACCAGGTATTCAGATCCTTCACGAATCTGGCGTACCCTGGCCGCCGCCATATGAACCAATCTGAAGCGATTCTCCACCCGCTTTAGGCAATCTTCGACTGTAATGCGTGCCACCTTGACCTCCATAAAATTTCATATTGATTAGGG
>CAZGPF010000261.1:0-2558 GCA_964527275.1 uncultured Desulfosarcinaceae bacterium | reverse complement strand
TTGTTGCAGTTCGTGCTTTTTTGTGCTTTTTGCCATTACGCTGAGTAGTTACGCTGGATCTTGATTTGATATGGCTCACTCGATTTGAAGCCGCATGGGGCTAACCTAATATGTAGCAGGTATGATTGCATGGGTACGAATGATCAGGTGTCGGCAAACTACCTCCACAGTTTGTGGAAATTTTTCGCTTCCGTCAAGCTGACCGTTGTGGTGCTGCTCTCCCTTGCTCTGCTGTCAATAATTGGCACCTTGATCCCTCAAAACCAGGGACCGGTCGAGTACTTCAAGACTTTCGGCCCTTTTATCTACCAGGTTCTGGCCACCCTAGACATCTTCGACATGTACCAATCGTGGTGGTTTCAACTGCTGGTGATTACGTTGGTGACCAACGTAATTATCTGCTCCATTGATCGGCTGCGGATCACCGGCAAGGTGATTTTCACCCGCGAGCCCAAATTTGATCCGCCTTCCTATCGCCGCCGCAAGAATCGTAGGGACCTGACCTTGAATGTGGAGGCGGCCACCCTGCGACAGACCTTTGAAAATAAAATCTCAAGGCAGTTTGGCTATTGCCGCATGACGGAGACTGAGGACGGCTTTGTCATCACAGCCGAAAAAGGACGCTGGACACGCCTGGGGGTCTACACCGTCCACCTGAGTGTGGTGATACTGCTACTGGGAAGTCTTGTGGGCTCGCTCAAGGGATTCGAGGGTTATGTCAATATCGTAGAAGGCGAGTCCGCAGATACAATTCAGCTACGCAACAGCGACCAGCACTATAAGCTGCCCTTTGCCATCCGTTGCGATGATTTCGATGTGCGGTTTTACGATACCGGCGCGCCCCGGGAATTTCGTTCCACCTTGACTATCATTGAAAAGAGCGCTGAGATCATGCGCAAGGATATCATCGTCAACGATCCTCTGCGCTACGCGGGGATCAATATTTTCCAGTCCAGTTACGGGAAGCTGAACCCCGAGCCTGCGGCCACCACCATGCCCGAAGAGGTCGAACTGAGTTTTCGAGGCGTGGCCTCAGGCATGATATACAACCGCAAGATCAGGAGGGGCCAGGCCGTGGAAATTCCAGAGGGACTGGGACGCTTCGTGATTGAGGGCTTTGAGCCGGTGGCCAGATTCCAGGGAAGGGATATCGGCCCGGCCATTAACGGCACTCTGACCCCTAGGGATGGCCCGGCCCGGAAGATTATCCTCGCGGTGAATTTTCCCAGATTTGACATCATGCGCAGGGGCGATGTGGTGATCTCCGTGGCCAGCAAAATGGTGACGACCGAGACCCGGTACTATACCGGGCTGCAAGTGACCAGCGATCCAGGTGTCGGCATGGTCTATGCGGGGTTCAGCCTGATGATTTTTGGGTGCCTGGTCACCTTTTTCATGTCGCATCAGCAGGTCGTCGTGGAGGTCCGCGCAAAGAGCGGCAGGAGCGCCGTCATGGTGGCCGGCAAGGCTAACAGGAACAGGGTCGGCATGAACCTTAAGATCAAGCGCCTGACGGCGCAGCTGGCCCGCTCGAATTCAGCATAATACCTTCCAAAGTGGTCACAGGTGTCAATATGGCTTACAACTCTTCCGTGCTATCCATCGTAACCTTCGTATACGGATTGGCCGGGGCGATGTATATCTTTGCCTGGGTGTTCAAGAGGGAGGCCCCGGGTAAAATCGCCTCCTGGGTGACCCTGGCCGCCGTGGGCGGCAACACCATCGGCATAATCCTGCGCTGGTATGAGTCATACCAGTTGGGCGTTGGTTACGGCCATGCGCCGCTCTCCAATATCTATGAGTCCCTGGTCTTCTTTGCCTTGACCATCGGCATAATCTACCTGGTGGTGGAACGGCGTTACGAGAGCCGGATCATCGGCGCCTTTGCCGTGCCGCTGGCCTTTTTCGCCCTGGCCTATGCCTCCTTTGGCACCAGCGCCACGATTCAACCGCTGATTCCCGCCCTGAAAAGCAATTGGCTCATCGCCCACGTTATCACCTGCTTTATAGGTTATGGGGCCTTTGCCCTGGCCTTCGCCGTCAGCATTATGTACCTGATCAAAGGGGAGCAGGATGACGCAAAGGCATCTGCCGCCGCGATACGCCTGCCATCGTCATCCATGATGGATGAACTGATCCACCAACTGATAATGTTCGGTTTTCTCTTCTTGACGGCTGGTATCATCTCCGGCGCGGTATGGGCCAACTCGGCCTGGGGCCGCTACTGGGGCTGGGACCCCAAGGAGACCTGGTCGCTGATTACCTGGTTCATCTACGCCACCATGCTACACGCGCGCCTGATGCGCAGGTGGCGAGGCAGGCGCATCGCCGTCCTCTCCCTAGTAGGATTCGCCGCCGTTCTGTTTACCTATTTCGGCGTTAATCTCCTTCCCGGCCTCCACAGCTACGGATAGCCCGCGGTGCTAAGTTGCAGGCCCATTTCAACCGTTAGGCAGATAGCCGTTGCGGGAACAGCCTTAAGGCTATTTGGAAAGTAAAAAATACCGTAACTACTCAGAGCACTTCATCTTCGGCCCTTCAGGCCTTTCCATATAGCG
>CAZGPF010000260.1:0-2581 GCA_964527275.1 uncultured Desulfosarcinaceae bacterium | reverse complement strand
CTATATGGAAAGGCCTGAAGGGCCGAAGATGAAGTGCTCTGAGTAGTTACATTTTATTTTACTACCGCTCCCGTGTTGGCCGATGAAACGGCCTTGGCGTAGCGAGCCATATAGCCTTTTGTGATTTTGGGTTTTGGCGGTCTCCAGTTGGCCTTGCGGGACGCCAGTTCGGCTTCAGCGACTTCTAATGTAATGGTTTTGGACGGTATGTCGATGGCAATGGTATCTCCTGGTTCAATCAGTCCAATGGGGCCGCCATCCATGGCTTCGGGGGAGACATGGCCGATGGCCGCGCCTCGGGTGCCGCCGGAGAAACGGCCGTCTGTGACCAGGGCTACATGGGCATCCAGACCCATGCCGGCGATAGCCGAGGTGGGGGCGAGCATCTCACGCATTCCCGGCCCGCCTTTGGGGCCTTCATAGCGCACTACGAGCACATCGCCCTTGTTGATCCTGCCTTCCATGATGGCGGAGGAGGCGGCCTCCTCGCTGTCGAATACCCTTGCCGGGCCGGCGTGGCGCAGCATTTCGTCGCTAACGGCCGATTGTTTGACCACGCATCCATCAGGGGCCAGGTTACCGAAAAGAACCGCCAGCCCGCCTTGCCGGTGGTAGGCATTTTCCATGCTGCGAATGACGGTACTGTCGGTGACGCTGGCCATCTCAAGGTTCTCACCCACGGTCCGCCCGGTGACGGTGATACAGTCGGCGCTGATGCGGCCGGCCTGGTTCAATACCTTCATGACACCTCCGATGCCCCCGGCGCGGTTCAGATCCTGAAGATGGTGCTCTCCACCAGGGCTCATCGAGCAGATGTGGGGGGTGATCTCGCTGGCCCTGTTGATCAGGTCCAGATCGAAATCGATGCCTGCTTCGTTGGCAATGGCCGCCATATGCAGCACGGTATTTGTGGAACATCCCAGGGCCATGTCCACAGCCAGCGCGTTTTCGAATGCCTGGCGTGTAAGTATTTTAGAGGGTCTGATTCCTTTGGTGTGCAACTCCATGATTTTGATGCCGGCGGCTTTAGCCAGACGATTGCGGGCGCTGTACACGGCGGGGATGGTGCCGTTGCCCGGAAGGCCCAGGCCGATGGCCTCGGTGAGGCAGTTCATGGAGTTGGCGGTGAACATGCCGGCGCACGATCCGCAGGTGGGGCAGGCGGCCTCTTCGATGGCGTTGAGCTCCTTCGGGGACATCTTGCCCGCTTTGACGGCGCCCACGGCCTCGAATACGCTGATCAGGTCAACGCTCTTGCAGCCTTCTGCGGTCTGGTGCTCACCGGCCAGCATGGGGCCGCCGCTGATGAAGATGGTGGGCAGGTCCAGGCGCGCGGCGGCCATCAGCATTCCGGGGACGATCTTGTCGCAATTGGGGATCATCACCATGGCGTCCAACCCATGGGCCGTGGCCATGACTTCCACTGAATCGGCGATCAGTTCTCGGCTGCCCAAGGAGTATTTCATGCCCTCGTGGTTCATGGCGATGCCATCGCAGACACCGATGACGCCGAATTCCACTGGCGTGCCGCCGGCCATGTAAATGCCGGCTTTGACGGCAGCGGCCAGGGTGTCCAGGTGGACATGGCCGGGGATCACCGTATTGGCGGCGTTGGCAATGCCCACCAGGGGTCGTTCGATTTCCGCTTGGGTGTAGCCGCACGACTTGAGTAGAGCGCGATGGGGTGCCCGCTCCACGCCTTTTTTGAGGCTGTCACTTTTCATGCTCTTTTCCTCCGACCAAAAAAAACCGTTACCTGCCGGTTGGGGCTGATAACGGTTTTGGTTTTTTACCGGGAATTTTGTTTTATGCCATTATCGCCCCTGTGACCCGGTGTCGGCAAGACCGACGACGAGAAGCAGAACAAGGAGAATATTGACAATAGTAATTTTCATTTGGCTTCTGGACCTGTTAAGTTTGAAAAGCTCCTTAACAACCCGAAATTCGTATGTCAAGCATATTATTCGATTGCCAGCAATTGTGATTTTGAGTCTATGTTGATCGTGTGGTCTGGGTTCGCGACATGTCAATATCCAATAGGCAAGCCCTTCTGAATTCGAACTTCGTGGTCGTCTATGCTTGTACCTTTTTCTTTTTCTGCTTGGGTTTTTTCTTTTTCAGGCAATCTTTATCCTTGCGTACAAAAGCACACAGCCTGGGGTTGTAATACTCCTTGCAATTGAGTGGATTGTATAGTGGGCATTCGGGATGTTTTTCTGACATGGGTTTCGACTCCCCCTGAATTTAGTGACTTTCGTCAAACCATATGCTCGGCATGCCGTCGCAAGTCTCGATGCGCGGACGTTCCTGTGAAGAATAGCAGTTCGTGGCATCAAGCTTTTTGTCAGCATCACGGGCAGCTTGGAGTTTTGGATTCTTCTGCGATGCCGGAAACCAGATGGCAACAACGAATTTCGGAAGCTGATTAACATAAAATACCAAAATTTACAAGCCATTATATTTGCCGGCCGTTTGGCCCGCGCAGCTAGTGGGTTAAGTTTTGACAATTATGGGCTGCCATTGTAACAGCATTGCATCTGTTGCCTTGGGGCGACGTCGCGTCCTCAGGGCATTAATATAT
>CAZGPF010000259.1:0-2605 GCA_964527275.1 uncultured Desulfosarcinaceae bacterium | reverse complement strand
GTGTGAATTTTATAAACCCAACTGTTTGGAGAACCATGCAATGCTGCGGGTGTCGTCACGAATGAGAGTCGGTTGGGGGTACGATGTTCATCGTCTGGTAGAGGGATGCCGACTCGTGTTAGGAGGCGTCACGATTGAGTTCGAAAAAGGCTTGCTGGGCCATTCCGATGCCGACGTCGTGGCGCATGCGGCCTGCGATGCGCTGCTCGGTGCCGCTGGCTTGGGCGACCTGGGGCTGCACTTTCCCGACGATGCCGAGGAATTCAAGGATATCCGCAGCATAGAGCTGCTCCGGCGCTGTCGGCGGATGGTAGGCCAAAAGGGCTATCGAGCAGTCAACATGGATGTCACCGTAATAGCCCAGGCCCCCAAGCTGCAGCCCTATCGCCGACGGATGGAGAGCACCCTGGCGGAGGCCCTGGAGGTCTCGATGGACCAAATAAATGTCAAGGCCACCACGACCGAAACCCTTGGTTTTATCGGTCGCGGAGAGGGCATGGCGGCCAATTGTGTCGTGCTGATTGAATACCATGCCCCGGTTTAGCCTGATATCCGATTTCAGTCCCAAAGGCGATCAGCCCGAAGCCATCGCAGCGCTGTGCCAAGGGGTTGACAAGGGACTGCGTGACCAGGTGCTTTTGGGGGTCACAGGCTCCGGCAAAACCTTCACCATGGCCAATGTAATTGCCGCCAGCCAGCGGCCGGCCCTGGTTATAGCGCCCAACAAAACCCTGGCCGCCCAACTCTACCACGAATTCAAGGAGCTCTTTCCCGAAAATGCGGTGGAGTACTTTGTCAGCTACTACGACTACTACCAGCCCGAAGCCTATATCCCCACCAGCGATACCTACATCCAGAAAGACTCCTCGATTAACGAGATGATCGACAAGATGCGCCATTCGGCCACCCGTTCGGTGCTTTCGCGGCGCGATGTGCTGGTGGTGGCCAGCGTCTCCTGTATTTTTGGGCTGGGCGCCCCTGAAGATTACCTCGATATGCGTGTAGACCTGGTGACGGATCAACAGATCACCAGGGAGCAGTTGCTGCGCGACCTGGTGGCCATGCAGTACAAGCGCAACGATGTTGATTTTCACCGCGGCACGTTTCGTGTGCGCGGTGACCGGGTGGAGATCTTCCCGGCCTATGAGGAGAACGAGGCCCTGCGAATCGATCTCTTCGGAGATACCATCGATGCCCTGGCCCAGATTGATCCTTTGCGCGGCGTCTCCAGGAGATCATTGTCGGCGGCCACAATATTTCCCGCCAGCCATTATGTTACTTCGCGCACAACCCTGAAGCGGGCCATGCAGGCGATTATCGATGAGCTCAAGATTGTAGTCGAGCGGCTGCGAACCGAGGAGCGCTTAATAGAGGCCCAGCGCATCGAAGAGCGAACGCGCTTTGATCTGGAGATGATCCAGGAGCTGGGATACTGCAGCGGCATAGAGAACTATTCCAGGCATCTCACCGCCAGGGAGCCCGGAGAGCCGCCCCCCACATTGATCGACTATTTTCCGGACGACTTTGTGATGTTCATCGATGAGAGCCATATCGGCGTTCCCCAGATCAGGGCCATGTATAAAGGCGACCGTTCGCGCAAAGAGACCCTGGTGCGATACGGTTTCCGGCTCCCCTCCGCCCTGGACAACCGGCCGCTGCGTTTCGACGAGTGGCGCCAGAGGGCCCGCCGGGTGATCCACGTCTCGGCCACCCCTGCGGAATATGAGATCGAGAGTGCCCAGGGGGCCGTGGTGGAGCAGATCGTGCGTCCCACCGGACTGATTGACCCGCAAATCGCGGTCAGGAGCGCCCGCAACCAGGTGGACGACCTCTACGAAGAGATCAGGGGCTGCGTCAAGCGCCGGGAACGGGTATTGGTTACCACCTTGACCAAGCGCATGGCCGAAGATTTAACGGAGTACTACGCCGATTTGGGGATGGCCGTGCGCTACCTGCACTCCGATATATCCACCCTCGAACGCATGCAGATCATCCAGGACCTGCGTGCCGGCAAGTTCGACGTGCTGGTGGGGATCAACCTTTTGCGCGAGGGGCTCGACATACCCGAGGTCACCCTGGTGGCGATTCTGGATGCGGACAAGGAGGGTTTCCTGCGCTCCACGCGATCGTTGATTCAAACCTTTGGACGGGCTTCCAGAAATGTAAACGGCAGGGTGGTATTGTATGCCGATTCCATCACGCCCTCCATGGCAAGGGCCATGGAAGAGGCCGGGAGGCGGCGTCAAATCCAGCGCGAATATAACCAATACCATGATATTACGCCCACCTCCATTCGCAAGGAGGTCGTCCAGGTCTTCAAGGATCTGTATGCCCCGGATGAGGCCGCCGGCGAAGTGGACGAGCCGGTTGCCGATTACACAAGCCTGGAGAGGCTAGACCACGCCATCTCTGAGCTGGAGGATCAGATGCGGCTCGCCGCGCGGGAGTTGGAGTTTGAAAAAGCCGCCGACTTGAGAGACAGAATCAAACGTCTCCGGGAGCACATAGTACTGGAAAAATAGGTGCTCGCCTATCAGGGTATCAAGATACGATGGTAACTACTCAGAGCACTTCATCTTCGGCCCTTCAGGCCTTTCCATATAGC
>CAZGPF010000258.1:0-2607 GCA_964527275.1 uncultured Desulfosarcinaceae bacterium | reverse complement strand
CAGAAACAGACCAAACTCCCATCTGATGTCAGGGGTCAAGCTCTCTTCTGAACTCGTAACTACTCAGAGCACTTCATCTTCGGCCCTTCAGGCCTTTCCATATAGCGATGCTATTATGAAAAGACCTGAATGACCGAACCTAAAGCACTCTGAGCAGTTACAGTTCGAGATACAATCGTTATAGTTCGTGCTTTTTTGTGCTTTTTGCCATTACGCTGAGTAGTTACCTGAACTCTTCTATGGTACGCTCTACTTCATCGACGGCGGAATTGGAATTGCCAGCTCCTGATTGTGGTTCTTCAGCGACCGTATACATCATCATCAGGTTGGCAATATTAAACAGCTCCCTGGCGATAGGGGCATTGGCCTGGACGCTGCTTACCTCCAAGGTCCGCATGCGCCGCCCATTATACAACGCCTCGATCCTCATGGGATACCAGACTTTGTCAGACTGGATCCAATTTGCGTAGATAAATTCCAGCCTGCTGACTTGCTGATCCAGGCCATTTGCCGACAAAACACTCAGCCAACGCAATGGAAGCAGGCGCTCCTTGTCGATCCATAGCTGGGAAACGGCGTCGTCTGGATATTGGGCGCCGATGACATAAACCACGCGCGTGCCCATCCGCCCAAGGCTGGTGATGCCCGTGTCCACGCCGTAACGCAGCAACGCCTTGTGCAGTAATTTCCTTGATCGGTAGAGCAGTAGATCTTTGTAGCGCTCGAACCGGCCCTCACTGAAGGCCGTGATGCGTCCATCTGCAATGGTTAAGGCCGCTCCCCGGGAAACCACCAGTATGCGTTGGAAATCAGCATGCCGGATCTCGGAACGAAATCGATCTGGAAAAAAATATTTGAGCTCCTCGCGCATCTCCACCGGTTGGGCAGAGATCAGTGGATCTTCGATGGTCAGGTGCTGTGTAACGATCAAGGATTTCGCGCCTTCCAGTGTGCGGGTCATCAGCTCCAATAGATGAGCGCCATTAAATAGATAGCCCCAGGCAGCAGTGGACCACAGCACCACTATCAGCGCCGGAATCAGCATCCGGCTCAGCGCCACCCACCGGCATCCCCGGTCATGGAAGCGCGGGGTTTTTGCATCGGCAGTCATCTTTTTACAAACCCCCTATGCGCCCGCAAAAAAGTCCCGCCCGTATCTGGCCGCCGCACCCAGCTCTTCCTCGATGCGAAGCAGCTGGTTGTACTTGGCGATACGGTCGGTCCGGGAGAGGGACCCGGTCTTGATCTGCCCCGAGTTGACAGCCACGGCCAAGTCGGCGATGAAGGTATCCTCGGTCTCGCCTGAGCGGTGGGAGATGACCGTAGTATAACCTGCCTGGTCGGCAAGTTCGATGGCCTCCAGGGTTTCGGTCAGCGTGCCGATCTGGTTGAGCTTAATTAAAATGGAGTTGGCCACGCCCAGTTCGATGCCCTTGGCCAGGATCTTGGGGTTGGTGACAAAGAGATCATCGCCGACCAGTTGGGTAATTGCATCCATCTGCTCGGTCATTAGCTCCCAACTCTCCCAGTCCTGTTCCGCCAGACCGTCTTCGATGGAGACGATGGGGTATTTTTCGACCAGCTGGGCATAGTAGGCGATCATCTCCTCGCCATTGAGCTTGCGGTTCTCAGATTTGAGCTCGTATTTACCCTGCACATAAAATTCACTGGCGGCCGCATCCAGCGCCAGTCCCATATCTTTGCCCGGTCTGTATCCGGCTGCTTCAATGGCCTCGAGGATATAGACCAGGGCCTCTTCATTGGAGCCCAGGTCCGGGGCGAAGCCGCCCTCGTCACCAACTGCCGTGTTCAGGCCTTTGGCCTGCAGGATCTTTTTCAAGGCGTGGAAGGTCTCGGCCCCCATCTGGATGGCGCGGGAGAAAGACTTGGCACCAAAGGGTACGATCATAAACTCCTGGATATCGAGGGTATTGGCGGCGTGTGCGCCCCCATTAACCACATTCATCATGGGCACAGGCAAGACCCTGGCATTCACCCCGCCAAGGTAGCGGTAGAGCGGAAGCCCGAAGGCCTGCGCTGCCGCCCGGGCCGTGGCCATGGAGACGCCCAGCAGGGCGTTGGCCCCCAGCTTCGATTTGTTGGCCGTGCCGTCCAGCTCGATCATGGCCCGATCCACGGCCATCTGGCCGGCGGCATCCATGCCCACCACCGCCTCGGCGATGGTGGTATTGACATTGTTAACCGCCGTGGCGACACCTTTGCCGCCGTAGCGCCGGGCGCGTCTGTTTCTCAGTTCCAGTGCTTCGCGCTTGCCGGTGGAGGCGCCGGAGGGCACGGCGGCGCGGCCCCGGGCGCCACACGCCAGGGTGACGTCAACCTCTACTGTTGGGTTGCCCCGTGAATCGATGATCTCCCGTCCCCACACCCTTACGATCTCGGTCATTGTCTCCTCCTATGGCACACAACTGAAATATTTGTAACTACTCAGAGCACTTCATCTTCGGCCCTTCAGGCCTTTCCATATAGCGATGCTATTATGAAAAGACCTGAATGACCGAACCTAAAGCACTCTGAGCAGTTACAGTTCGTGCTTTTTTTGTACTTTTTGCCATTACGCTGAGTAGTTACGGTTGATGAAGGTCGCAT
>CAZGPF010000257.1:0-2612 GCA_964527275.1 uncultured Desulfosarcinaceae bacterium | reverse complement strand
AAAATATGTTTCTACCTCCCTTGCCGGCCAAGCCGAGAATCAGCTCATGACCACTGCCCAAAACAGCCATTTCCTGGCGGAAATCAATAACATCGAAGTGGTTTACAATGACATCATCCAGGTCCTGCGGGGTGTCAGCCTTGTGGTTCCCGAAGGGCGCATCGTGGCCCTGCTGGGCACCAACGGCGCCGGCAAGACCACGACCCTGCGCGCCATCAGCGGCCTGCTGAAACCTGAAAACGGTTTTATCAAGGAGGGCTACATCAAGTTCGACGGCCGGGATGTCACCAATGTGCTGGGCACCGAGGTGGTGTCCCGTGGGGCGGTGATGGTGCCTGAGGGGCGCCGGGTTTTCAAACATCTCACCGTGGACGAAAACATACGGGTCGGCTCCATCACCCGCAAGGACGGCTCCCGCAAAATTCGTGGTGACATGGACAAGATGTACGACCACTTTCCACGGCTCTCACCGATTACCCATCGATTGGCCGGATATTGCTCGGGCGGCGAACAACAGATGATCGCCATTGCCCGCGCCTTGATGGCCGCTCCCAAAATGCTCATGCTGGACGAACCCTCCCTGGGGCTGGCGCCCCTGCTGGTCAAAGAGATTTTCGCAAACATCACAGCCATCAATCGAGAACTTGCGACCACTATTCTAGTGGTGGAGCAGAACGCCAAAATCGCCCTACGGGTATCCGATTATGCCTACATCATGGAGTCGGGCAAGATCGTGCTCGAAAGCCCCTCCAGAGAGCTGCGCGACAACCCGGATGTCAAAGAGTTTTATATGGGCATCACCCAGGCGGGGAGAAGAAAGTCCTTCAAAGAGGTCAAATCCTACAAACGGCGCAAGCGTTGGATGTAAGCATTATTCAGCAGCCAACAAGGAGAAAATATCATGGGGTTACATGATTTTACCCTTTATGATGTCATCGTGCGCAATAGCCGCCTGTTTGAAAATCAGCCCGCCTGGTTGGAGTCGGGGCAAGAAGCGCCGCTGACCTTTGGACAAATCAAAACGTCGGTTGACCGTCTGGCCTTGAGGCTTGAGGAGATCGGCTGCCGCAAAGGCGATCGTATCGGCATAATTGGAAGTAGCTGCTTAACCTATTTTCTGCTCTACGGCGCGGCTGCGGCACTGGGGGCCATCATCGTCCCGGTCAACCGGCGTCTTTCAGCGCATGAAGCGGCCTACGTCCTCGAAGACACCAGCCCGCGCTGGATCTTTGCCGACGACGACAACCCCCAATGGTTAGATAAGGTCCGTGGCCGGCTCGCCGCCGGCCTCTCCTTTTTTAACCTGCGACCCGGCCAAGGCTCCCTGGAGGAGATCGGTGCCGCGGGCGCGGAAAAAAGGGAGCTTGCAGCATCCGGGGTCACGGGCGGCGACGGCTTCGTGATCATCCATACGGCCGCCGTCGGCGGTCATCCTCGGGGTGCCCTGTTGAGCCACGACAATTTGATCTGTGCCCATATGCATCTTATGCACGCTGTCGGGCTGCAAAGGTCGGATGTACACCTCAATGTCCTGCCCCTGTTTCACGTGGCCGGCCTCTTAATGACCTTCTGCGCCTTTCATGCCGGATGCCTGAACATCGTCGCGCCCAAATTCGATGCCGCCGAGGCTGTGGAGCTGATCGCCCGCCACAAGGTGTCGCTGATGTTTACCTTTGCCCCCATTCTCAAATCTATCCTCGATCAGCAGCGCCGCGCAAAGACCGCTATCAATTCCCTGCGTGCCGTGGTCGGCCTGGAAGCGCCCGCAGAGATCGAAGCCTATCAAGCCGCTACCAGCGGCTGCTTCTATACCATCTACGGGCAGTCCGAGACCTCCATGCTGGTCAGCATCGCTCCCTACGACCAGTGCCCCGGCGCCGCCGGCCGCCCCATCCCGGTGGCCCGCGTCGATTTGTTAGACGATGAGGAGCAACCGGTGCCGGCCGGCGAAGTGGGCGAGATCGTCATGCGCGGGCCCATGGTCTTTCAGGGCTACTGGAACCTGCCCGCCGACAACGATCACACCTTCCGAAATCAGTGGCACCACACCGGCGACCTGGGACGCATCGACGCCAACGGATTTCTCTGGTACGCGGGCCGCAAACCCGACAAAGAGCTGATCAAACCGGGCGGCGAAAATGTCTATCCAGCCGAAGTAGAAAATGCCATCCTGGCCCATCCGGCCGTGGAGGCCGTGGTAGTCTTCGGCGTACCCCATCCCAAGTGGAAAGAGGGCATCAAAGCCGTCTGCACCCTGAAGTCGGGCCAGCGACTCGCGGCCAGGGAGCTGATCGAATTCGTGGGCTCACGCATCGCGCGCTACAAAAAACCGCAATATGTCCAATTCGTGGACCGCTTGCCGATCAAAGATGATGGTGGGCTGGATCGGGTCAAGGTCAAGGCGATGTACGGACAATAGGAACAGGTTGAGGGACGTTCCTTGATATATTGATAAGTCGAATAATATAGGTTGAAGACAGATATGCCCCGCAAATCAAGAATAGATACGCCTGGGGCGTTACATCATATTATTGTTAGAGGCATCGAAAGAAAAACCATTTGTAACTACTCAGAGCACTTCATCTTCGGCCCTTCAGGCCTTTCCATATAGC
>CAZGPF010000256.1:0-2655 GCA_964527275.1 uncultured Desulfosarcinaceae bacterium | reverse complement strand
GACATGTTGCACATGGGTTATGTAGACGAGGTGCTCATAGGTAAAGAGATACTTTATCGTCTCCCATCATTAGTTAAGACATGGACAAAGCTGATTGCAAAATAATATAAATGCAGCGCGCAATATGGGACTCCCCTAAGTTGCTAAGTTTCATCCAGGAAGGGGTCGAGTCTTGATTAGCACTAATCAAGACTTGACCCCTTCACATGTTAATGAACCGAGATCTGCTTTGGCAGGCGCTCTTCGGGTTTGGGTACGGTTATTTTCAGTACGCCGGCTTTATATTCGGCCTTGATATCATCGATGGATACCGCCTCGGGCAGGGTGAAGGCGCGTTCAAATCCACCGTAAGTCAGTTCCCTGCGATAGTAGCGGTCCTCATTGACTTCATTGGCATGTTTGCGCTCGCCTCTTAGAGTCAGGACGCGGTCCTTGACATCCACCGAGATGCTCTCCCTGTCTACGCCGGGAATTTCGGCCTTCACAAAGATATTCTGCTCATCCTCGTAGATATCCACCGCAGGATTCCAGTCCCAGGATCTCGCGGCAAGGGCGGGCCCTCTTTCCAGACCGAAAAAATCGTCGAAAAGGCTGTTCAGGTGGTGGCTGGCGCTGAAAAGGTCTCTTGTTGGTCTCCATCTAATAAGTTGCATGGTGTTACCTCCAATTTTATAGTGGTTGTAAGTTTTCGAGGAGTTTAAAAGTCTCGCCGTTTGAAGAAACAATAACTACGCGTTCGGTCATGTCAATATTCGTCCATTACTTTTTTTATAATTTATGTTTGGTAATGCACATGCAGGCTATTTTGGAAGAGGGCCCAGGAACCTTATTGGATTATCCACTGTTTTTATAATATAGGGACCAAAATCCATCTGGTTTTTGTCGCTATGACTATTCTTTTACAAATCTCGCGACTCATGATTGGACGGCAATATGAAGATTTTCGACAGCCACTGCCATCTGGACGACGACAGCTACCAAAAAGACCTGGACAGTGTGGTGCAACGGGCCGGTGAGGCTGGAATCGCCGCCATGATGATTGTGGGCATTAATGAACGCAGGTCTGCCAAAGCCCTGGCAATCGCCAACCGCTACGAGGGCATTTACGCCTCTGTGGGGATGCACCCTCATGATGCCAAGGCTTGTGATGAAAACCAACTACGTCGATTGATGAGTCTGGCAGGCGACCCCAAGGTCCGGGCTTGGGGTGAGACTGGTCTCGATTTTAATCGCATGTTCTCGCCCCGCGCGGATCAGGAGCATTGGTTTGTGCGCCAGATCCAGGTGGCGGCGGATCTGGACCTACCCATGATCTTTCATGAGAGGGATAGCAAGGGGAGATTCCTGGAGCTACTACAACGGCACTGGACTCCTGAACGCCGTGGCGTGGTGCACTGTTTTTCTGGAAGCCCTTCGGAACTTGAGGCCTACCTGAGGCTGCGGCTGCATATCGGCATCACCGGCATCCTAACCACCAACCAACGGGGAGCAAAACTGCGCGCCATGGTGCGCGACATTCCAGCTCGGAGCCTGTTGGTGGAGACCGACGCCCCCTATTTGACTCCCACACCCGAGCGCAACAAATTCCGTCGCAACGAGCCGGCCTTTGTACGCACGGTACTATTGAAGCTGGCTGCCGTAAGGGGGCAAGATCCTGATGAGCTGGGCCGCATAATCTGGAACAACACCTGCCAGCTATATGGCGTGGGATAAGGTTATGCGCCCTGCCTGATGGCTTCCTGGGCCAGCCGACCGATGATATATGGTCTCAGGTGACCGTCGGCATAGATGGTGACGCTCTGAGAATCGCGCAGCCAGGGTCGAATTTCGCTCTCCAGGGCCTTGATTTGCAGGGCGATGGCCGCCCAGATGGCCACTCCGCGGAGAGATGGGTTGGTGGAGGAGAGAAACGGCGGCAGAAAAATAGCAGCCGGTTGAACCAAGCGGGGATTAACCCGTCCCAAGCGTCCCAGTGCCCATAACACGCCCCACTGGAGGCCTGGATGTTCGAGGAAGTTGCCGCAGGGATCGGCGTAGGAGACCAGAATGGCGGCATATTCGCGGGCCAGGCCGTCGTGCCGGGCCATAATCTCGCCCATGGCTTCAGGCGTCCCCCATCCTATGCCCCCTGATTCATCGTTCAGATTCCACATGCAGCGGCGCATAATGATTCGCGCCGACTCCATGGATTGCGCCGCCAGATGGGAAACCACGGCGCCCATGGCCACAACGGCGCGCCAGCGGATCAACTGATCGCCGGAGTAGAGCAAACCGAAAAGAGGATTGACCACCTGCCTGGCCGGCAGCCCACAAAGGGCCTCCATGCCGGCTGCCATATCTGAGCCCCGCAGTAGGTCGGCGACGGTTTTTTTGATATGCCGGTAGGCCATAATTCATTCGGGGAAGCTCATTAATCAGTGCCTGAACGCAAACCCTCTCTCTCCTGCCCCTCAATGTTGGAAGTCCGAGGTGAGGGTGAATGGTATCAGGGCTGTTTTGTGGTACCTGTTCAGGGGGTTGAAGTGCCTAGGAGATGATAAGCTACAGCACTGTAAGGCGTTTGCTTAGGTGCCGGATATGCAAGGCGTCCGGGCCTGCAAATGTACTTTGGTACCTCAAAGGCCCGGCAACGCAGCAGATTCGGTGCCCTGTGCA
>CAZGPF010000255.1:0-2665 GCA_964527275.1 uncultured Desulfosarcinaceae bacterium | reverse complement strand
GTTGCAGTTCGTGCTTTTTTGTGCTTTTTGCCATTACGCTGAGTAGTTACGTTTGACTTTCAGTATCATTGACCTTACTCAATTCAACTTTGCGTCTGGGTAGCATGACCATCCGGAAGGTCGGTGTTGGCGACCGCGTCGAGAGGTTTTTAAGGGCGAGTTTCGCTATGGGTACAAAGAGCAAGATTTGATGATCGCACTCGATTTCGATAAGCTGGACGGGTTGATACCCGCAGTTGTGCAGGATCATGTTGCCGGTGACGTCCTCATGGTAGGATTCATGAACCGCGAGGCCTGGGAGACCACGCTGCGAACCGGCAGAGCAACTTTCTACAGCCGCACTCGTGACACCCTCTGGATCAAGGGCCTGACTTCGGGCAATGTTCAGTTGGTCAAGGAGATTCGCATCGATTGCGACGACGACAGCGTGGTGCTGAAAGTCGAGCAGGTCGGCGCGGCGGCCTGCCACACGGGTCATCGCAGCTGTTTTTACAAGCGGGTAACGACGGCCCTGGCCGTGGAGGTCGTGGGCCAGCCGATTTTCGATCCTGAGGAGGTATACAAAAAATGACGCTGCCATTGAAGCTCGGCATTCCCAAAGGGAGCCTGCAAAATGCCACCATCGCCCTTTTCAAGCGTTCCGGCTGGAATATCAATGTAAATGGCCGCAGCTATTTTCCGGAGATCGACGACGACACTATCCAATGCACCATCTGCCGTGCCCAGGAGATGGCCCGCTACGTGGAGAGCGGCACGCTGGATGCTGGCCTCACCGGAATGGACTGGATCGCCGAAAACCGGTCCGACGTACACGTGGTCGATAACCTGGTCTACTCCAAGGTCAGCTCCCGGCAGGCCCGCTGGGTGCTGGCCGTGCCCCATGACTCGAAGGTCAGATCCCTGGAGGATCTGCGGGGCAAGAAGATCGCCACCGAGCTGGTGGCATTCACCAAAAGCTACTTTGACGAGCGTAAGATCGATGTAAGCGTGGAGTTCTCATGGGGCGCCACCGAGGCCAAGGCGGCCTCCGGCCTGGCCGACGCCGTGGTGGAGGTCACCGAAACCGGCTCCACCATCAAGGCCCATGGCCTGCGCATCATTCACGAACTGATGCAGACCAACACCCAGCTCATAGCCAATCAGGCGGCCTGGAAAGATGCCGCCAAACGCGCAAAGATAGAGCAGGTAGCCATGCTGCTGCGAGGCGCCCTCAAAGCCAAAAAGCTTGTAGGCCTGAAAATGAACGTCTCGGAAAAGAGTGTAGCAGCCGTGGTAGCCCTGCTACCCAGCCTCAACGCCCCCACCGTCTCCCACCTTTATCAATCCGACTGGCTGGCGGTGGAGAGCGTGGTAGACACCAGCGTGGTGCGCGACCTGATTCCTGAACTGCTTAAGGCCGGGGCCGAAGGGATAATCGAATATCCGTTGAATAAAGTGCTTTAGAGCATGCAGAAACCGGCAAACTACCGCCCCACGGCCTCCAGACGCACCAGCGAGATGTCGTCTTTTATCGTCATGGATGTGCTGGAAAAGGCGTGCGAAATGGAGTGCCGGGGCACGCACATCATCCATCTCGAGGTGGGCGAGCCCGACTTCGACACGCCCGACTGTATCAAAGAGGCCTGCTGCCAGGCCCTGCGTGACGGCTTTACGCACTACACCCACAGCCTGGGCCTGCTGGAGTTGCGGGAGGCCATCTGTGGCCATTACCACGAGAAATACGGGGTAAAGGTCGATCCCGGCCAGATCGTGGTCACCTCGGGCTGCTCGCCGGCCATCTTCATGCTCTTTGCCGCCCTCCTCGAGCCGGGAGACGAGGTGATAATCTCCGATCCCCACTACGCCTGCTATCCCAATTTTATCAAGTTCGTCCAAGGCCGCGTGGTTACCGTGCCGGTCTACGAGGAGGATGGATTTCAATATCGGCCCGAGGGCATCGAGGCCCGAATGGGTGATGCCACACGGGCGATTTTCATCAACTCGCCGTCCAACCCCACCGGCAACCTGCTCTCGGCAAAACGCATGCGGGCCATCGCCGACATGGGGCCCTACGTGGTTTCCGATGAGATCTACCACGGCCTGGTCTACGAAGGCCAGGAGCACTCCATGCTGGAGTTCACCGACCGCGCCTTTGTCATCAACGGTTTTTCAAAACAGTTCGCCATGACCGGCCTGCGCCTGGGCTACCTCATCGCGCCGCATCCATTCATGCGCGCCATTCAAAAGGTTCACCAGAACTTCTTTATTTCCGCCAATGCCGCCGTCCAGAAAGCCGGCATCGCGGCCCTGCAGGAGGCCCGGGCGGATGTGGCCCGCATGCGAGACATCTATGACCAACGGCGGCGCTACATGATCCAGCGCCTCAAGTCCATGGGCCTGGGAATCGTTGTGGAACCCACGGGAGCCTTCTACGTATTTGCAAACGTCAAACACCTCTCCAACGACTCTTACAAGCTGGCCTTCGATATCCTGGAAAAGGCCTGCGTGGGCGTCACCCCGGGCATAGACTTCGGGCCGGGCGGCGAAGGCTACCTGCGCTTCTCTTACGCCAATTCGCTGGAGAACATCGGGGAGGGGCTCGACCGGCTGGAACGGTATATCCTGGAGTATGGGTGATCGATTCGCAGGGCGATTTGCATGCCAGGGCACTTTGCGAAAAAGATCA
>CAZGPF010000254.1:0-2670 GCA_964527275.1 uncultured Desulfosarcinaceae bacterium | reverse complement strand
GCAGATGTACTTTGGTACCTCAAAGGCGCGGCAACGCAGCAGATTCGGTGCCCTGTGAACGCTTACAAGCGAACGTATC
Source organism: uncultured Desulfosarcinaceae bacterium (assembly GCA_964527275.1). Lineage (GTDB taxonomy): Bacteria > Desulfobacterota > Desulfobacteria > Desulfobacterales > Desulfosarcinaceae > JARRKU01. Next base: position 2,591 of record CAZGPF010000254.1, on the reverse strand, counting down.
TGATCCGCTGCCACAAGAGGCTTTGAATCGTGGATGCATGTGATTCAAGGCCTCTTTTTTATGCGGTACGAATATGGTAATTTTTCCCCACTGATCGAACCTGCTTCCTGTTCGCAGCGTGAGGATGATCCTGTCGTGATTGAATGCAAGCATATCTGGAAAACCTATGCCCGGCAAATAGGCGCCAAAGCTCACACCGCGCTATCCGATCTCTCCCTTACCCTGGAAAAGGGGCACACGCTGGGGCTTGTGGGTGCCAATGGTGCCGGAAAGAGCACCACCCTGCGTCTGCTCATGGGGTTCTTGCGGCCTGACAAGGGGAGTATGACCATTTCAGGCCTGAGCCCCGAAAATCATCTTGTTCGCCACGGCATCGGCTATCTGCCCGAAACAGCCAACTTTCCGGCAAACTTGACACTCCTGGATATGGTGCGCTTCACTGGCCGCGCCTGTCTCATGCCGGCCCGCCACATCGACGCCGCCTCCCATAAATGGCTCAACGCCCTGGGGTTGTGGGAGGCCCGCAAGCGGCCGCTGCGCCACTACTCCAAGGGGATGCAGCAGAGGGCCAACTTCGCGCTGGCGCTGATCAACGACCCCGACCTGCTTATCCTGGACGAACCCATGAGCGGCCTGGACCCCTCTGGCCGGGCCGATACTTTCGCGCTGATCCAATCTCTTCAGGAGCAGGGGAGGACCATCCTTTTATGCTCGCACATCCTCGAGGATGTGGATCGCCTGGTGGATAGGGTGTTGGTGCTGCATGAGGGTCGCAATCTTTTCCATGGTACAGTAACGGATCTGTGCCGTGGGGAGGTGGCGGACAACTTTGTGGATGCCTTTCTGAGTATCGTGAAAAAGGAGCATGGCGATGAGGCTGTCGGCTAAAAAAATCGTTGCCCTGGCGTACATCATTCTGCTCGACGGCCTGCGCCGCCACGCCCTTATCGGCCTGCTGGCGCTCTGCCTGGTCGCCCAAGCCGGCGGGCTGCTTTTCTTTGATTTTATGCACCGCGATATCGGCCGCGCCTCCAGTGACTTCATCTTTTCGGTTAGCTGGGCGGCCGGTTTCATCTTCCTCTTTTTTCACGCCGTACACGCGCTCTCCTGGGACGAGGAGCGACATGTGATCCACACCCTGCTGGCGCGCCCTTTAAGCCGCGCTGAATATGTGGTCGGGATCTTTTGCGGCCTGGGGGCCCTGCTGCTATTGCTGAACCTGATTCTGGGAGCCATCGGCTGGGCAATCCTCTTCGGCATTCGACACTCTGTAGACCCGGCCTACTTTGCTCACTTTTCGACGGCATATTACGCTCTTGCCTGGCTGGGGCTGTTTGCCATGCAGCTGATGATGCTGGCCGTGATCGTGCTCTTTTCGGGCCTCATTCGGGGCGGGTTTGCGGTACTGCTGGTATCGCTCTGCTTCTATCTGATCTGTTCGGGGCTTCCGGTGGTGCGCGAAACCGTGGCCCAGCAACCGGTGGGAACCGGCGTCTCCAGCGGCCAAAGGTTTTTGCAAGGCATGACCGCCATATTTCCCGACTTCGGCCGGCTGGACTATAAAAACGCAGTGGTCGCCGAAAAGCCTGGGGCTGATTTGCGGGGGATATTTACAGATTTCGGCCTGACGATCTCCTATTTGATCCTGACGCTATGGCTGGCCTGCCTGGTTTACCGGCGCAGAGATTTACAATGATGGCCCCAAAAGCTCTCTTCGTCGTCTTGCTGATCGTGTACGGCTGTTTTTTTTTCCAGCAGGAGCAGTTGGAACATCAAGGCCCCTCCACGCTCGACTACCCCTTGCCCGCCGTTGTGCAGAAAACCGTGCTTGGATATTTGCGCCAGTTGGGCGCTGAGATGCATTTTATCAAAACCGCTGTCTTTCTAGGCGGCAATTTCACCAACGATCCAACCCCAAGCCAGGCCGACAGGCTGGCCGCGAATTTCGAGGTCATGGCCGAACTGCATCCCCTTTTTCTTGACACCTACTACTTATGCCAATCGAGCCTGGCCCATATCGGGCCGTCGTGGGCGCGGCAGACCAACGCGGTGCTCGAAGATGGCCGCGCCGCCCTGCCCGGGCAATGGGTCTTGCCCCTTTTTCAAAGTTTTAACTACCACTATTATCTGCGGGATGAACTTGCATCGGCCCGCGCCCTGCGGGCGGCCGCCGCACTACCGGGGGCGCCGGCCTGGCTGGGCCACCTGGCAAGCATCCGCGCGGCCCGCAGAGGCGAGATATATGCCGGTCTGATCTGGTTGCAGGCCATACTCAATACGGAACAAGAGGAAAATTCCAGGGCCAGGTACAAGAAAGAGCTCGCCGCCTTTGAAAAGGCCTGGGCCGTTCAAAAGGCGATTGTCGCCTATGGCCGCCAATCTGGCGGGTACCCCGAAAGATTGGATGACCTGATTCCCCGCTTCATATCCGCGCTGCCCGATTTTAAGGGAGAATTTTACCTGCAATGGAGCCCCCCCGACCTGAAACTGAAGCGTCCCCAACGCATCTCCCCAGCGGGGAGATGAAGCCACTTCTTCATTTGTAACTACTCAGAGCACTTCATCTTCGGCCCTTCAGGCCTTTCCATATA